>JALNWR010000019.1 GCA_023230795.1 Candidatus Cloacimonadota bacterium | reverse complement strand
GGTTGTGTGGCAGATCTTATGCTATCTGAAATGTCGTCCCTACAGGACTCAACGGGTTGTGTGGCAGATCTTATGCTATCTGAAATGTCGTCCCTACAGGACTCAAGCGGTTGTGTGGCAGATCTTATGCTATCTGAAACAGCGCCCTTAAGGGACTCGATTTAGTGGCATCTTAAACTGGGATTTTGGGAAAAACTAAGCAGGAGCTGCTTGTCTTCCAGACGATCTTTAGTTCAGAGGCTGGCTTCATGCAACAATCATCCAATCCCACCAGTTCCAAATCCACATTCACAAAGACAAAACAACCCTCGACAGCCCTAACAAAAGCAGATTTTCCTTGCCATGAATAGCGGGATTTGAGAGTGTGGTACCAAAGACTTGTAATTGGAGGTAAACCATGCAAGGATTAAAACGTATCGGATTCTACCTATTGCTGAATTTCCTGGTAGTGATGATGCTATCCGTGATACTGTACTTTGTTCCGATGCCCAGAAGTCAGACCTTATCGCTTTTGATTTTCTGTGCGATATTTGGATTTGCGGGTTCATTTATCTCGCTGGCGCTCAGTAAATTTATGGCCAAAAGGGTATATAAATTGCAGATGATAGATGCCAATACACCTGATGCCAGGGCGCGCTTTTTGTACGATACAGTGGCGCAGATGGCTCGGCATGAGGGGATCGCTATGCCCGAGGTGGGCATATATCCCAGCCCGGATGTGAATGCCTTTGCTACGGGGGCTTCGAAGAACAAGGCTTTGATGGCGTTTTCCGTGGGGCTGCTGGAGCGGCTTTCGGAAGATGAGATAGCGGCTGTAGCCGGGCACGAAATGACGCATATTGTTCAGGGAGATATGGTTTCCATGACTTTGGTGATGGGCCTGGTGAATACCTTTGTGATGTTTGCGGCGAGGATCGTGGCATCTGTGCTGGATTCTGCCTTGCGGGGAGATTCCGGCCGGGGCGGTTTGGGCTATTTGGGCTACTATCTGGTGGTGATTTTGCTGCAAAACGTGCTGATGCTATTGGCGATGATTCCGGTGTCTTATTACTCCCGTTATCGTGAATACAGGGCGGATCAAGGCGCTGCGGAATTGACCGGAGCCGGCAGCATGATCTCGGCGCTGCAGAAGATAGAGCAGTATTACAAGGTGGATAAAAAGCAGGACAGCTTTGCTTTGGCCAAGATCAACAGCAAGAGCAAGACCTCGATCTTTGCCACTCATCCCAGTGTGGTAGACCGCATTGAACGGCTAAGGAGCATCTGATGATAGAAAATCTCAAGATAGAAAAGATCGCCATGGGCGGCAGTGGGCTGGGCTTTCATGAAGGCCGGGCCATTTTTGTGCCAAATACGGCGATAGGTGATGTGGTAAAGGTGGAAATCACGCAGGGTAAAAAGGATCATGCTTTTGCGCGGGTTTTGCAATATATATCTCGGGGAGAAGGGGTGGTCGAGCCCGGCTGCGAAGCTTTCACGGCCCAGGAGCCGTGCGGCGGCTGCGATTGGCTGATGCTGGATTATCCTGTGCAGCTGCAGTATAAAGAGCAATTGATCCGTGAACTTTTTAAGGATCATGAGGATTTGATCTCCGGTTGCGCAGCTTCGGGCAGCCAATATCACTATCGCAACAAGGTCTATATGCCTGTGGGCGAAGGGCTGAGCTATGGCATATTTGCGCGCTATTCGCACAATATCGTTCCCCATCGGGCTTGCCGGAATCATCCGCCGGTCTTTGATGAAATAGCTGATACTTTGATCGAGCTATGTAAAAAGGCCAAGGTGGAGCCTTATGACGAAAGCAATAATCGCGGTTGTCTGAGGCATATCGGTCTGCGCTGCAATCATGACGCCAGCGAGGTCTTACTTATATTGGTCTGCCGCTCCGGACGTCTGCCATTTTCCAAAACCATAGTGAATGGCATTACAGGGAAGTTTCCGCAGATCGTGGGCATAGTGCAAAATATCAATCGGGATAAGACAAACGTGATCTTGGGAGAGGAAGAAAAGCTGCTATTTGGACGCGACTATCTGCAGGACAGGCTGTCCGATCTCAGTTTCCGGATTCACTATCGCAGTTTCTGGCAGGTGAATCTTGGTGCTATGGAAAATATCCTGACCGTGATGCGGGCGCAGATGAAAAAGACTTACAAGGTGATAGATGCCTATTGTGGGATCGGGGCTATCGGCCTCAGCCTGGCCAGTGAGATTGATGAGCTGGTGGGGATAGAGGAAGAAGCGGTGGCGGTGCAAGATGCCATCGAAAATGCGAGCAGCAACGGATTTGCCAATGCGCGCTTTATCTGTGGAAAATTTGAAGACACGCTGCATAAGCTAAGCCAGGAATTTCAGGCTGATGTCATTATATTGGATCCGCCGCGGGGAGGAGTGCAGGAAAGTGCACTGGAAGCCATCCGCGCCGCCGGGATCCCTAAGATCTTGTATCTAAGCTGTGCGCCGATGAGTCTGGCCCGGGATCTGAAGATCTTGATGCAGGACGGGCGATATGAGCTGCAGGCTCTGAGCAGCTTTGATATGTTTCCCAATACCTGGCACATAGAAAGTCTCGCGGTACTTGTTTGTAAACCATGAAAGCCGCGCTTGTCCTTTTTGCTCTAATTTGCCTGGCTCTTTTTACGAGCTGTGATCTGGATGATGCAGACAGCCTGGCCCAGACTGAAATCCGCGATATACTCTATGATCTTTCGCTGGATTTTAATCTGGGCAATATATATGGGATGCTGGATCATGTGGATAACGACTATTTGCACAAGGGGCAGATCACCTGGCATTTGAATGAAGAGATTTTGGACAGGATGGGGCGTTTTCAGCTTTTGGAGATCGAGGTGCTCTATATAGAGATAGATGGGAACTATGCGGTGGCTCATACTGTGGATCATTATAGTTCCAGCATCGAGAGTGTAAGCTACAATGAACCGGAGGATTCCGGGTATTTTTCCTATTTCCATCGTAAACAGGGCAGTTGGTTGATCTACGGCAATCAGTTCTGGATCAAAAGCGGGGGAATATGATCTTGAGGCAGACCGGCGGTCTTTGCCTGAGGCTTTTTGATTGACATGATCAGGGCTTTGGAATCTATTGTCAGAACATACAGAATTTTCTGCAAGAAAGAGGTATTATGCGTAAGAAATGGATAATAATCGCTATCGCAACAATATTGATAGTCTTGGTTATCGGCCTTAGCCGTTGCAACAGGTCCAAGGATCAGGAGGCACCGGCGACTTATGAAGAGCATGAAAAGTACACAGTAAAGCGGGGCAAGATCGATTCCAAGATCGAGGTCACCGGAGAGGTGCAGCCTGCTACCATCGTATCCCAAAAATCCCGTGTTTCCGGTAAGATAGTCAAGTTTTATGTGCAAGAAAACGATTATGTGGAAAAAGGTGCAATTTTGGCGGATATCGAGCCGGACTACAATCAGGCCAATACCCTCTTTAATACCAAAGCTTCATTGCAAAGGGCAGAGCTGGCCTTGCAGCAGGCTCAGAAGGATTTTGCAGACAGCGGTGTACTGCTGGAGAGCGAATATATATCCCAGGCGGATTATGATGCGGCCAGAGACGCTTTGAGCTCGGCTGAAATCCAGTATGCGCAGGCCAGCAGGCAGTATGAGATGATCCGGGACCTGGATGTGCCGGGCACGGTGATCCACATGATAGCTACCGCCAGCGGTACGGTGATAGAGCGCAAGGTAAATGAAGGCGAGATGGTAACTTCCACCATCAATGCCTTTGGCGAAGGCACTGTGGTGATGCAGATTGCGAATCTTTCACACATGATAGTGCAGTCCAATATCAACGAAGTGGATATCGCCAAATTCAGAGTGGGGCAGAAGGGGACTATCAAGCTGGACGCCTTGCCTTATGAAAGCTATGAAGGCAAAATAGTGAAGATCGCCCCCAAAGCGATTACGATAAATAATGCCAAGGTCTTTCCGGTGGAGATCAGCATCAATGCCACCGGAGCCACAGCCAGGCCGGGCATGACCGCCGCGATCAGCATACAGGGAGAATCCCGCGAGGATGTAATAGTTATCCCGATTGGAGCGGTTTTTGCAGATGATAAGAACCAGGACCTGGTATATGTGATCCCTGCAGATACTTTGCAGAGCGAAGGTAAAGCGGGAGCGCAGAAACCCGAAGCCCGGGTAGTGAAGCTGGGTGCCAACGACTTTCAGAGGGTGGAGATCATCGAAAATCTGGAAGAAGGCGAGATCATCCTGCTTAAAGAGCCGGATCTTGAAATGAATATGCAGTTTAATTTTAACTAAACGGAGTAAAGACTTTTTAAATGATAGAGATCAAGAATCTTAGCCGCCATTTTGGCAGCATCAAAGCTGTGGACGAGATCAGCTTTAGCATTAGCAGCGGTACTATCACGGGCTTTTTGGGGCCTAATGGTGCCGGGAAAACCACCGCCATGCGTATGATGGTGGGCTATCTGCAGCCCAGTGCGGGCAGCATTTTCTTGGATGGGGCGAGCATCTTTGCAGATCCCATTGCCACCAGCACCAGGATTGGCTATCTGCCGGAGCATAACCCTTTGTATGATGAGATGATAACGCAGGAGATCCTGCAATATATAGCAGACCTGAGAAAGATGCCCAGGGCTCTTTTTGACCAACGTCTGCAGTATGTGGTGGAAAGCTGCGGATTGCAGGATGTGCTGGTTCAGCGAGTGGGAACTCTTTCCAAAGGCTATCGGCAGCGAGTGGGACTGGCTATGGCTATCCTGCACGATCCCGAGATCCTGATATTGGATGAGCCTACCAGCGGTCTGGACCCAAATCAGATTATAGAAATACGTGAGCTTATCCGCAATCTGGGCACCCAGAAGACGGTGCTGCTATCCTCGCACATCATGCAGGAAGTGCAGGCGCTCTGCGACAGGGTATTGATCATCAACAAAGGTAAGATCATTGTGGATGATGAGATTGGCAAGCTGAAGGACTATTTCAAGGATTTTCAGGTGCTGCATCTGGAGCTGGAAGCCGAGAATGCGGACTTTAGCGAATTCATGGAGTATCATCCCGAGCTGGAAATCCTCAGTCAGACTCAGGAAGGGGAGTATTTCAAATTGCAGATCAAAGTGCCCGCCGAGCTGGATATCAAGTATGACCTGGCCAGGTTCGTGGCAGAAAACGGATGGTTGATCGTGAGTCTTTATGCTCAGCAAAAGAGTCTGGAAGAGATTTTTCACAATCTTACCAAAGAGGGAAAAATCCTTTCTGAGCCTACGGTGGAGCCAGTTTTGGAGGATGCAGAACCGGGAAAAGAAACAGAAATGTCCATTGAACTGCAGGATAAAGAAGATGAAGGGGAAAAAAAATTATGAATGCGATCTGGACAATAGCCAAAAAAGAATATCAATTAGCACTGCGCTCGGTGACTTCCTACATCGTCCTGGTGCTGTTTTTGGTGATCTCGGGCACAGCTTTTGCCACCACAGTGTTTAAGATAGAATTAGCCGAGCTGCGAGGGATATACAGCATTATCCACTTGCTGTTTGTCTTCTTTATTCCGGCCATTACTATGGGCAGCCTTGCCAAAGAGCGTAGCAGTGGCACTATCGAGCTGCTCAGCACCTTGCCTATCCGCTTGTCCGAAGTGGTATGGGGCAAGATTCTGTCTGCTTTTTTGCAGGTGCTTACCCTCTTGGCCTTTTGCCTGGTCTATTTTGGGATCATCGTGGTTTTTGGAGAAAATATCGATTATGGCGCCATCATCCTGGGCTTTACCGGCCTGGTCTTTGCCGCGCTGGCTTATATCTCTATCGGAGTCTTTGCCAGTTCGCTGCCGTCAAATCAGGTGCTGGCTTTTGTGATCGCTCTGGTGATATCCGGGTTGTTTTACGTGGTGCGTTATCTTTTGGTACTGGTGCCACTTTCGGTGCTGCGATATCTGCAATTCTTCAGCTTTGAATATCATCTTTCGAGCTTTATGAAAGGGGTATTGGATATTCGGGATTTGCTGTTTTTTGTGGCAGTCACGCTGATCTTTGCCTTTTTGGCGGAGTTTAATCTACAAAGTAAAAACATGATGCAGGAGCGCTGAAGATGAAGAAGACATTTGGCATCATGAGCTCTTTGAGCATCAAGATCGGCATCGTAATCGTCCTGCTTTTGGTGGTGGGATTTTTCAGCCTGAGAATAGACTTTTCCAAAGACAAGGCCTATAGCCTGAGCCGGGTGAGCAAAGAGGCTATGCGCGCTTTGGAAGACGTGATGGTGGTGAAGATAGTATCCTCGCCCTCTCTGCCTGCTTCCATGAACACGCTGGAGCGCTATACAAACGATCTTTTGCGGGAATATGCCAGTGCGAGCCGGGGTAAATTCCGCTATGAATATGCGAAACCGCGCAGCCGGGATGAATTGTATCAATTGGCGCAGAATAGTGGCCTCAGCCGCATTCGCTTTCAGATATTTGAAAATGATCAGATGATTACCAAAGAGGTGATCTTTGGGCTGATCTTCGAGTACAAGGGCGAGGAGCAATCCATGACCCTGATACCGCAAATGGAGCCCAGGCTGGAATATGAACTTACCCTGCAGGTCCAGGCGCTGGCCGCACATACCGTGCCCAGGGTGGCGGTATTTCGGGATAGCAGTTATTATGACTTTAAGGTAGAGACCTTCGAGCACGCGCTATTCTCGAATTATCATGTTTACGATGCCAATCTTAGCGAGCCGCTAATTTATACCGACGCGCTGCTTTTCACCGGAACCGCAAGAGACATCAGCGAAAATCAGCTCTACAATCTGGATCAATACATCATGCAGGGCGGCAAGGTGGTCTTTTTGCAGGATAAAGTGGATACAGATGGCAGCCAACTCTTTTCTTTGGATACAAACGTGATCAAGCTGCTGGCACACTATGGCTTTGAGCTTTCGGATGACGTGGTTCTGGATACGCACTGCGATATACGGCAGTATGGACTGGGGGATGTATTGTACTATCCCATGTATCCGGTGCTGCGCGGCAGTTCACATCCCATCACCCGGAATATGGATAACATAGTGATGTATCTGGCCAGTGGGATCAGTTTCGGCGGCAAGTCTGACATCAACTTTGAGCCTATCCTGCAGAGTTCGGCGCAATCCGGATGGATGAAGGCGCCGGAATTTGAGATCAAGAAAGAGCTCTTTCAAGACCTCGGTTACCAGGATTTTACAGCGGGTCCCATCACTACAGCCGCCATACTCAACGGCTCTTTTGACAGCTATTTTGCAAAGTCCAGATTTGCAGAGACAGACTCCAATTTCGTGGCAACTTCGCCCCAGCAGAAGATGGTGCTTTTTGGCGACAAAGAACTGGTGATAGACTCTGACAAACCCATCTATGATGGGCGCAGCAACGTGGTGCTCAATGCTCTGGACTATCTTTTGGGCAGGGATTCCATGATTCGCGTTCGCAGTCACCATCTGAGTACTTCCCTGCTCAGTGTTCCGCGCTTTATGCAAAGGCTGGGTATAGCTTGGGGAGATATGGAAAAGATAGAAAACAAGATCAAGATTGCGGTGAAGGTGATAGCCATCGTGCTGCCGCCGTTGATTTTGATAGTTATCGGGCTTCTGCTGGCGCTGAAACGAAAACTGAAACAGAAAGGATATCATGAAAATAACTAAGCTGATCCTTGTAATCCTGCTGAGTGTGCTGCTTCTGGCCTATGTCGTGCTCCGGATAGCCAGGCCGCAGGAGCGCATCAAAAAGGTCTTTCGCCTGAATCTGGAGAAGGTAGAGAAAATCGAGATATTTGACTCTGAGCAGGAGGTGGAATTGATTCAGGAAGATGGAATCTGGAAAGTAAATACCGATCTGCCCTGGGCGGCGGATTTGCAGAGAATAAACGATCTTTTTGAGGATGTACTGAAAGCGGAGTATTTCACTACCCCTGTGAGCGAGGCAAAAGATGCTGTAGAGCTCTATGAGCTTCAGGATAACAAGGCCCTGCACATCCGCGTGAGTGGGAAATCCCGACAGGTGCATGTGCTCTTTAGCAATCTGGGCAACGTCTGGGACTACTTCCGCTATGCGGATGATAGCCAGGTTTACCAGATCAAAAGCAAGGTGGTGCAACACTTTCCACCGGAGCTGACTTCCTGGCGGTCACCGGTAATCATCCACTATTGGGAAGAGGATTTAAAGCAAATCAGGGTGAAGCACGAAAAGAATAGCTATACTTTGACGCAAGACGGCGCAAGCTGGACTTTTAAGGATGCTAAAAACGACTTTGAGGTGTACACAAACAACTATGCCCTGGTGAAAATCATCAGCATACTGCAAAACTTACGCAGCTATATATTTGTCTCTGGCGAAGAAGAGCAGTATCAGAAAGCCTTTGAAAACCCAAAGTGCACAGTCTGGATCACCGATGTAAAAGGTGAGGTGCGCAAGCTGGATTTTGGCGAGTTTGAACATCATCGCTATATGCTGCGCATAGATGACGACATGACTGTGTTGCATCAGGTGGAATTTGACACGGTTTATCGCTTTACCCGCAATCCCGAGATCTTTAAAATGAAGAGTTGGATATAAAGGTGATGAGCGAAATCAGCATAATCGGAGCCGGGCTATCCGGCAGTGAAGCCGCTCTGCAATTGGCTGCAAGAGGCTATAAGGTGAAGCTTTACGAGATGCGTCCCGAAAGACAAACCGAGGCGCATCAAACCGGCCATTTAGCCGAATTGGTCTGCAGCAACAGCCTTAAATCCACCCGTTTGGATACCGGCTCGGGGCTGCTCAAGGCAGAGATGCAGATTTTGAGTTGCAAGCTTTTGCCCATTGCGCACAGCTGCAAAGTACCGGCGGGACATGCTTTGGCGGTGGACCGCGCTCTTTTTGCTGCCAAAGTCACCGCAGAGATCGACAGCAATCCTCAGATTCAGCTTATCCGCCGGGAAGTGACAGAGCTACCGGAAGGTAAGGTGATCCTGGCCACCGGGCCGCTGAGTTCGGATGCGATAATGCACCATCTTCAGCAGCTGCTGGGTGAAGATCATCTTTTCTTCTTTGATGCCATTGCGCCCATCATCGATACCGACAGCATAGACATGGACAAAGTATATGCTAAGGCCAGATATGACAAGGGCGAGCCGGACTATCTGAATTGCGCTTTTGAGCGGGATGAATATTACCGCTTTGTAGATGCTCTGCTGGAGGGTGAAAAGCATGAGGCTCATGAATTTGAGAATGCTTTCTTTAGCGGGAAGAACTTTAACTTTTACGAAAATTGCATGCCCATCGAAGAGCTGGCAAGACGGGGTAAGGATACCCTGAGGCATGGCGTGATGCGACCAATGGGACTGGAGATTCCCGCCACGGGGAAGAAAGCCTATGCCGTCCTGCAATTGCGGGCGGAAAATCAAGACCGCACTGCCTACAATCTGGTGGGAGGGCAGACCATGCTTCGCTATCCGGAGCAGAAACGTATCTTCAAGCTGATTCCGGGCCTGGAGAATGCAGAATTTCTACGCTATGGCTCTATTCATCGCAATAGCTACCTGAATTCCCCCCTGATCTTAAATGAAAACCTCAGCCTCAAGGCCCGAGAGGATGTCTGGATAGCCGGTCAGCTCAGTGGAGTGGAAGGCTATGTGGAATGCATTGCCACCGGCATGCTGGTGGCAGCCATCATCGCCGGGGAGCTAAGCAGCCTGCCTGAGCATACAGTTTTGGGGCAATTGTGGCGCAGACTGCTGAGCGTGCAGCCCAAACAGAGCTTTTCTCCGGTCAATGCCAATTTCGGACTGTTGCCGGCTTTGGCAGCGCCTCCCCGAGATAAAAAGCTCAAGCGGCAAATGCTAAGTGAGCGCTCTATTCAGACTATGCGCAGCGCTTTTCCAGAGGCCTCAGAGCAAACGGAGTCCGGATGAAGCGGAAGCTGCCTGCCTTTGGTCAAACCGATTTTAGATATCTTAGATAGGAGACAACATGAAACACAGATTTATAGTGATGTTACTTGGCCTTTTCATCTGTCTGCCGGCCATCTCAAATGCCCGCATCTTTGCCCGCTGGCATAGCTCTATGGGTAGTTTCACCGCGGAAATATACGATGAATTGGTGCCCATCACAGCCCATAACTTTCGTGATCTGGCGAATTCCGGATTTTACAACAATCTCATCTTTCACCGTGTGATCGATGGCTTTATGATACAGGATGGCTGTCCTTACGGCACCGGTTACGGCGGTCCTGGATATACTATCGAAGACGAGTTTCACCCTGATCTTTTTCATGATCATGCCGGAGTGCTGGCCATGGCCAGATCTGCTGCTCCCAATAGCGCGGGAAGTCAATATTACATCACAGTGGCGCGGGCTTCGCATCTGGATGGGGGATATGCCATCTTTGGGGATATCATCGAGGGTTTGGACAATGTTCTGGCCATTGGCGCCGTTCCTACAGATGCCAATGACAGGCCCATCACGCCGGTGAATATCTACAGCTTACGGATGCTGGATTTGCAGATCGGAGAAACCTTTCCACCTACCGATGAAGTGGTAGAAATCCCTGCGGGAGAAAGCCAGATCTTTGTGGTGGAGGCTTATACTGATGAGGCGGAGCTTAGCTTTCAGTGGTATATAGATGATATTTTGGATACTGAAAGCAGTTTTTTGCTGGATACCAGCTTTGCCACGGGAGGCCAGCACACGGTGCGCTGCCATGTAGCTTCTTCAGATAGCATATCCTATGAAGCCTTCTGGGAGGTCCAAAGCGGAACCAATCTGCAAGATGCTGTGAGCCCGGCTTTGCAAACCATTGATATGCAGCTGAGCCCGAATCCTTTTCGGGGGAATCTGGCGATAAGCTGTGAGCTCAAAAAGGATCAGATTATCAGCCTCGAGGTCTATAACCTGAAGGGGCAGAGGGTCAAGACTTTGTTTTCTGATTTCCACAAAGCCGGAGCTTTAGTCGTGAATTGGGATGGCAAAAGCGCTGAGGATCAAAAGCTGCCTGCGGGAGTGTATCTGCTGAAATTGCAAGGCCCTGCCGGCAGCATCTATCGCAAGATTAGCAAGCTGTAGTATAACAGGGATATAAAGTGGCCTTTCCCGAAGTTCTCAGACGTAAGTATCAGGATATCCTGCAGCAGATTAGGCAGAGCGGGCTGCACAAACAGGAGCGCATCATTCACGACAAACAGGGCGCCAGGATAGCGGTGGAGTATCCCTTTGGCAGCGCCGGTAAAGAACTGATCAACATGTGCTCCAATAACTATCTGGGTCTGTCCAGCCATCCGCAGGTAATCAAAGCGGCACATCAGGCCCTGGATCATCGCGGCTATGGACTTTCCTCGGTGCGCTTTATCTGCGGAACTCAAGATATCCACAAAGAGCTGGAATCCCACCTCTCGGACTTTTTGGGTACAGAAGACAGCATCCTCTTCTCTTCCTGTTTCGATGCCAATGCTGCGGTCTTTGAGACCCTTTTGGATGAAAGCGCCATCATGATCTCAGACCGGCTGGTGCATGCCTCCATCATCGACGGCATGCGCCTGTCCCGCGCCGCACATGATACCTATAAACATAGCGATATGCAGCATCTCAGGCAGAAACTGGAGCTACACAAAGACAAAGAAACCAAGATCATCATCACCGATGGGGTGTTTTCCATGGATGGAGACATCGCCCCTTTGGCCGAGATCGTGGAATTGGCCGAAGAGTATCAAGCTCTGGTCTTTGTGGACGATTCCCATGCCACCGGCTTTATCGGAGCTAAAGGGCGGGGCAGTCATGAACACTGCCAGGTGATGGGCAAGATCGATCTGATCAGCACCACCTTTGGCAAAGCTCTGGGCGGAGCCTCCGGCGGCTGCATCTCCGGCCGCAAGGAGTTGATCGATCTGCTGCGGCAAAGAGCGCGTCCATATCTATTTTCAAACACGCTGGCGCCCATCATCACCATGACTACTTTGAAGGTTTTGGATATCCTGGCGGGCAGCACTCAGGCCCGGGACAGTTTGGAGCGCAAGGCCGCTTGGTGGCGGCAGGCTTTGATCCAGGCCGGCTTCATCGTGGTAGCAGGCGAGTCTCCCATTGTGCCAGTGATGCTCTATAATGCGAAGCTTACTCAGCTTTTTGCAGACGAGCTCTATAAAAAGAAGGTCTTTGCGGTGGGATTTTTCTTCCCTGTGGTGCCTCAGGCTCAGGCCAGAATTCGCACTCAGGTCTCTGCGGCGCACTCTGAGGAAGATTTGCTTTTCGCCCGGGATGCCTTTATCGAAGTAGCCCAGAAACACGATATTCTGGGCAAGACCAAAGCTGAACTGTTAAATATGCAAGTATGAGGTAAACCAATGGAAGAAAAACTATTAGACTTTATCCGGGATGAGTTTTTGGAAGACCCCGAGCTTGAGATAGATGCCGACACCAGGCTCATTTCGGCAGGGATTATCGATTCCTTTTCCCTGGTGTCGTTACAAAGCTATATTGAAAGAGAATTTGGTAAGAGAATCCCTGCGCCCAGGATCACGGCGGAAAGCTTTGATACGGTAAGGCAAATGGTTCAGATTATTCAGCAGTTTTAAGCAAATAATCCCCGATTCCCGCCCCTCTTTTAGAAGCTTGTTGTGATTAGTTTTGAGTTCTTTGGCATCCTGAGTATCAGCCTGATCTTATACTGGCTCTTGCCCGCTCAGCGCTACAGAAATCTTCTGCTTACCGCCTCCAGCCTGCTCTTCATCTGGCTGCTGGATCATCAGTCTCTCATCGTAGTGCTGGCTCTCACGCTGTTCAGTTATGGCATGGGGCAGATCATCTATCGGCAGAAACGCAGTGGCTGGGCGCATGCCTTGGGCATTGTCGGGGTCTTATCCAGCCTGATCTTCTTCAAGTATCTGGGGTTTCTGGCGGGTATAACAGACAGTTTATATACCTTCTTGGAAGCTTTGCCCCGCTTCAGTGTGCATCACCTGCTTTTACCGCTGGGCATCAGCTATATAGTTCTCAAACATATCAGCTATCTCACCGATATCAAATGGAAATTGGTGAAACCGGGCAATTTCCTGGATTTCCTGCTTTACAGCAGCCTCTTTACCATCTTTCTGGCCGGGCCGATTGAGCGCTTTGAACGCCTGAGTCCGCAGCTAAAAAGCCCCCGGATTCCCTTCAAGCGGTCCGATCTTGAGCTGGGGAGTCAGCGCATCGCCTTGGGACTCTTCAAAAAGCTGGTGATAGCAGATTGGATTGGCTTTTTCATAGCAGATATCTGGAGGAATCCCGATCAATATCACCCCGGCCTGGCAGTTCTGGCCCTGTTTGGCTATGCTATCCAAATCTATTTTGACTTTGCAGGCTACAGCGATATCGCCATCGGCTCTTCCCGTCTCTTTGGCCTCAAGGTGATGGGGAACTTCCAAAGGCCTTATCTGGCGCCGAATATCAGCCAATTTTGGCGACGCTGGCATATCTCGCTTTCGGATTTTATCCGGGATTACATCTTCTTCCCATTGTCCCGGCTGAGTTCGAGCAAGCTGTGGCTTTTAGGCTTTGTGCCGGTCATCGCCATGGCCTTGTGCGGCATCTGGCATGGGGCAGAATCCCGCTATCTGCTGTGGGGTATCTGGCACGGATTGGGGCTCACCGTTTATCAGCTTTTTCAGCAGTTCAAACGCCGGCGGATCAAGCGCAAAGGGCAGAGGCTCAACGCATCCCTGGCCGTTTTGGCCTGGCCTGTCACCTTCATGTTTGTGAGCCTGGGCTGGCTGAGTTTCAGAGCCTTTGGCCTGCCTGTAGCGCGGCATATCTTCTTCAGCGCTGAGGGCTTGCTTGCTATACTGCTGAGTTTCCTGCTCTTGATCTTCATCGGCCGGGCTATATCTGCTTTTCAATCCCGGATAAGTGCGAAAGTTCGCTGGCGTCCGGCTTTCACCCTGTATTTGCTTCTTATCTGCCTGATCTGTTACTCTGCCATGAATACGGAATTTATCTATGCGGCTTTTTAAGCAGCTCTTGCTTTTTCTCTTTGTGATGCTGGTCTTGGGCCTCGCATCCATCGCTATCCGAGCCTGGATCAATAAAGAAAAGGCTGCTCTGACGATCTGTCCGCCGGATACGAAGACCCTGATTTTGGGAGATTCCCATGCCCGCACCGCCCTGAATCCAGAGTTTATCCGCGCTTCCTTCTCCTCAGCCCAAAAAGCGGAAGAACTGGAGTATTCCTATTACAAGTTGAAACAAGCGCTAAATACTACCAACAGTTTGGAAAACATCATCCTTACCGTATCCTATTTCAATTTCAGTAGCCCCGTGGATAACGAAGCCGAGATGATGAAGCGCTATCACCGCATCATAGATGAGAGCCTCTACCAGGATAAAGCAGCCTACAAAGAATATTCCGCCGCCATCCGTTTCCGCCATCTGATCGATCATAAACTGCCGGACTACCTCCCCTTTGGTCTGCTCAATTCCATCATCGAAACCTGGGCCGAGCCTATGTTTGTAGGTGGATATGAATTGCGCTCGGGCAGCACTATCGGCCAACGCAGAGCCCTGGACGGCGCCATCCAAAGGCACTATTATCATGGCAATAGCCTGCGCCCTATCTCCCCCCTCAGAACCGCTTATTTCAATAAGATAGTAAAGCTCTGCCAGCAGAAGAAGGTCAGACTTTGGGTGATCAATACCCCGCTACATCTGGATTATCGGGCTGAGCTTCCCCCACAGACTGTCTCTCACTATCAAAAGATCATGACCCAAGGCGAACAAGAACTGATTCTACCAAATGGGCAGGAGCCGCAGGAAAAAGATCAGGCAGACTTCATTTATCTGGATTATAGTTACCTATACCTACCGGATGCCTATTTCTTTGATTACGATCATCTGAATAGCGAAGGCGCCAGCTTCTTTTCCCAGATTATAGACCGGCTTGTGAATCGTAATTAAGCCTCGGGAAGTTACCGAGATGCCGAACTCCGATTCGGCCGTGGCGTGTAGTGCAGCTTTAGCGATGTGATCGCTATGCGGTATCGGGATACTCCCTCCCAAAGAACGGGGCAAAACTCCACATTTCACTTGACATTTATCCTCCGCAATATTTTATTGAACAACTATCAAAAGGAGAAGCCCTTGAAGCAGGATAACCGTGATCATCTCTATAATCCGCTATTAGCCCCGGGTATGAATGCCGGCAAGTGGGCTCTAACGCTTTATGCTATGGTGATCCCCTTGTTAGGTATCACCATACTAATTGTTTGGGCTATTCGCTTCAGGCGCAATTCACCTCCAAAATGATGAATTCTGATCTGCTTTATTCTCCGACTTTAGAGTCGGCTCAACCCCAAAAACTGGATTCCTTTTTGGACCGCATCGGCGAGCTTATCAACGGCGGATACCAGCCTTTGGCCTTTTTCGGCACAGACGAAAAGCTTATTTACGCTCTGATGGGCAGGCCCCAGGAGCTGGAGCTGATCTGCACTGCTTTTCCCGCCAGCTCCCAATATCCCTCTCTTACACCCGAATTTCCGGCTTTTCATATCTTTGAGCGCGAGCTTTACGAAGAATACGAGATTGTCCCGCTTAATCACCCCTGGCTCAAAGGCTTGCGCCATCCTTCCCACGGCGCGGTAAAGTTTGAAGACTATCCTTTTTTTAAAAGCGATTCCAGGCTGATACACGAAGTGGGGGTGGGGCCGGTGCACGCCGGAGTAATCGAGCCCGGACACTTCCGGTTTTTGATGCAAGGGGAGATAGTGGAGCATCTTGAAATCCAATTGGGCTACCAGCATCGGGGTCTGATTGGCCTTCTTTGCGATGGGCCCCTGATCTCTAAGATGCCTCTGGCTGAAACCATTGCCGGAGATACCGTGATTGGCCATGGAACCGCTTTTTGCCGGCTTGTGGAAAGTCTGGCGGAGAGCAGCCCCGAAGCCAATGATATCCGCATTCTGCTCTTGGAGATGGAGCGCGTAGCCATGCATCTTTCTACCCTTTCAGCTCTGGCCGGTGATGTAGCCTACATCATGAGCCAAAATCTCTTTGCCGCCCTCAGGACTACGGTGATAAACGCCACCTTGAGCATTTGTGGCAGCAGATTTGGCAAACGTGCCTTGTGCGTGGGAGGCGTAAACTATCCTCTGAACAAGACTTTGATAGATACCCTGAAAGTCAAAATGCAAAAATGCGCAGTGCAGATCAAATATACCTCCGAGGCCATGTTTGCCAGCAACAGCTTGCTTTCCCGCTTCGATGATACTGGCAAGGTAAGCCATGAAGATGCCTTGCGCTTTGGCTTTACCGGAATCAGCGCTAAAGCCAGCGGGGTAGCGGTGGATGCCCGCGCAGATTATCCCATCTGGGCATATCCGGGATTTGAAGTGCAGACAGTAGCTTCTGGCGACGTTTATGCCCGAGCCTATCTCAGATATAAGGAGATCATGCAATCTCTGCACATTATTCAGGAAGTCCTGGAGCAGATTGACCCCGCAGCCCCGATCCAGGCAGCGTTGAAAGAGCTGGTTCCTGGCAAAATAGCTATTTCCATCGTGGAAGGAGCGCGAGGCAGGATAGTGCATATAGCAAAGAGCAAGGATGCAGACAAGGCTTTGTGGTATAGGATCATAGACCCGTCGCTTACAAATTGGCAGGCGCTGGCGATGGCGGTGGCAGGGGAACAAGTCTCAGATTTCCCGCTCTGTAACAAGAGCTTCGATCTTTCCTACTGCGGGAGTGACTTGTAATGTTAAACTTTTTTCAAGCCCGGATAAGACACGGCTATCAAGCCATCCCGGATCCCCTCACGGTGGGCATAGACTCTGCCTTCCCCGGTCTGCCTGAATTGGCTGAGGATGCAGACCTCACTCTCCTAAACGAGCTTTGTCCCACTAAGGCTTTTGAAGACGACGGACTGGACCTGGGGCGCTGCATATTCTGCGGACTCTGCAGCCGTAAGTACCCTGAAATGGTTACTTTCACTCCGAACTATAAGATGGCTGCGGATAGCCGGCAGAAGCTGATCATGGCTCCCGGGCAAAGGACTTTGCCCCGGATGGATTTCGTGTTGCCTCGCCAGTTTCGCTATTCCTTTGCCCTGCGTAGTGTTTCTGCTGCCGGCTGTAATGCCTGCGAGATGGAATTGGGCGCTTCCAACAATGTGAATTTCGACATCAGCCGTTATGGCGTGGATATAGTAGCCTCGCCGCGTCATGCCGATGCATTGATCCTCACCGGCCCAATCTCCCACAATATGGCAGATGCTTTAAGTGAGACCTGGCATGCCATTCCGGAGCCCAAATACCTCATTCTCTGTGGTACTTGCGCCATTAGCGGAGGACTCTTTGCAGGTTCCGAGGCTATCGATCGTGCTTTTTTAAAACATTGGCAGCCATGCCTGTATATCCCGGGTTGTCCGGCTCATCCTCTTAGCATCATCAGCGCTATAGTTTCTATAATGAGGGGATCAAAATGAGCATCGGCATCCTCATTCTCTTCATCGCCCTTATTCCCGCGCTGTGGAAACGTTCCGACTACTTTGTCATCCTCTGGATTCTGGGATCAAGCTTTTTAGCTTACGAATATATGGAAGTGCTCTATTCCCGCTCCGTGCAAGACTTTATCCTTGTGATGCCTCCACCGGTGGGGTCTGTGAGCATTGCGCTGAATAAGCTCTCGGCTTTCTTTGGTGTGATATTTGCATTGGGACTTCCTGTGGGTATGTTTTATGGCCACTTTTATCTAAAAGAGCATCCCATCGATGCTCTGCGCTCACACCTCTTCTGGTTGGGCGTGATGGGGCTTTCCATGCACTGTCTCTTGTGGATTCGCCACAGCCTGATCTTTTTAATGTTTTGGGAGCTGATGAGCCTCTCTTCCTTTTTCTGTGTGCTTTTTTCCAAGCGTAGCAATCGAGAGGCCGGGCTCAATTACCTGATTACCATGCAGGTAGGAGCAGCATTTCTAATCGCGGGCTTTGCCATGGCTTACAACCAATCCGGAACCTTTGATTTTAGCGGCTTTGAAAAGATGAATACGCTGCCTATGTATCTGATTCTCATAGGTTTTGCGTTCAAAGCTGGTATTTTCCCTTTTGCCTCCTGGCTGCCTCAGGCCCATCCGGTGGCGCCGGCCCATGTGTCTGGGATTATGAGCTCGATGCTGGTAAAAACCGGGTTCTATGGAATTTTGCTGATAATAAGCATCAACCCCTTTAGCCTTTTGGAGATAGGCTTTTTTTGCCTGGTCTTTTCCATCTCTGCCTTCTGGGCGGTATGTCATCTTTTAAGCGAACGCAATCTCAAACGCGTTTTGGCCTATTCCACGGTGGAAAATGTAGGAATTGCCGGCCTGGGCGTTTGTGCCGGACTCTTGGGCCTGCAAGCAAATCTGCCAAATATGGCTATGCTGGGCTTCACCGGTGCTTTTTTACACCTCTTTTTCCACTCCATTTTTAAAGCTCAACTTTTTTACAGCTCTGGCAATATCCTTTCGGCGACTGGGACTCTGGATATAGACGAGATGGGCGCTTTGGCCAAACGCATGCCCTATACCGCTGTGATGACCCTGATTGGCATTATGGCCATCTCTGCTCTGCCGCTCACGAACGGCTTCATCAGCGAATTTACCATATTCAAGGCCATGTTTGAAGCACCTGCCGCCGCCCACCTGAGCCAACTGATGCCCGGCCTGATGATCCTGGCTGTCCTGGCCTTCATCGGAGCCCTGGCTATCATCGCCTTCATCCGCATCTATGCCATAGTGTTTTTAGGCAGCCCCCGCAGCGCAGCAGCAGAAAATGCTTGCGAACTGCGGCGAGGCCTCCGTCTGCCTATTGCAGTGCTCAGCCTGGCAATCCTGCTTCCGGGAATCCTGCCCAATATTGCCCTGCGCTTTGTAAAGCCGCTGATTCGCTGGTTTGGCCTGGATATGAAGCATTTTGCTTTTCTTCAGTTTCAGGCTTTGCAGATCAGCTATGTATATCTGATACTGCTTGTTTTGTTTGCTGTGTTTTACATAGTCCGTAAACTGCTGGTCAAAGAAAAGCGTGGAGCCACCTGGGCCTGCGCCTACCCAAGGGTAACCCCTCGCATGCAATCCAGTTCCATCACTTACATCCAGCCGCTGGCCTACTTTTTGAAGCCCTTTATGTACAAGAAAAGCCGGCGGGTCAAGGAAGAGGAAGTTTTCGCCACCAAGGTGGAATACGACGAGCAGCATCTGGACGCAGTTTGGGAGATTATAGTGCGCCCCGTTAGCAAGGCTATCTCCAGATTCCTCTTACTTTTTTCACGTATTCACAATGGAAAAACCAACAGCTATATAGCCTGGGGCCTGGCCTTCCTGGTGATTTTGCTGGTTTGGGTAGTGGGGTTCAGATGATCAATATCCTCAGCATCATCTTTTTCCCATTGCTCTTTATGGGCATTATCCACAGGGTAAAAGCTATCATGGTGGGACGCAAAGGTAAAAGCCTCTGGCAAAACCAGCGCGATTTCTTCAAACTCTTGCAAAAGGATGAGGTGCTGAGCCAAAGCGCCACTATCATCAGCAGGATGGCGCCCGCCCTTTCTCTGGCGGCCACTATTACCGCAGCTCTTTTTGTGCCTTTCCTTTCCACAAAGGCGGTGCTCAGCTTCCGGGGGGACTTTATCCTGGTGATGTACCTGTTTACTCTGTCAAAAGGGATCATGGCTTTGGCGGCCATGGATAGCGGCAGCAGCTTTCAGGGCATGGGCACCAGTAGAGAGCTCAGTTTCACGGCCTTTCTGGAGCCGGCTTTTTTCCTGATCATCGCGGCTCTCATTCTCAGCGTGGGCGCAGGCAGTCTGTCTGCCATATTCGCGCTTCAGAATGTGGTATCTGCCGGAATCTGGAATGTCTTTGCCAGTTTGTTTATCGCCATAGCCTTGTATATCATTCTTTTGGTAGAAAGCTGCCGGGTACCTTTTGATGATCCCGCCACGCATCTGGAGCTCACTATGATCCACGAGGTTATGGTCCTGGATTATAGCGGATTCAGCCTGGCCGTCATCCATTACACCGGGGCGCTTAAGATATTTATCTATGCTTCGTTGATCAGCCATCTCATTATCCCGCCATACAGCTCTGCGGTCTGGTATCTGCTTGTTCTGGCGATCGTTTACATCTTCACAGGAGTGCTGGAATCCTTGATGGCGCGCTTTAGAATGAACCGCAATCTGGAGCTTGTGCTGGTTCCTCTCAGCATCGCGATGCTCACTCTCACTATTTTGCTGGTCTTGAATACGGGAGTCTGGTAATGTTGGAAATACTCATCGTTATTTTTGGACTCAGTCTGCTTTGGGCCTCGGTTACAAACATGCTGGAGACCATTATCAAAATCCTGGTAGGGCAGGGGATTATTCTTTTTGGCATCACGCTGCTCAAAACTACTCAGCTTCATTGGTTCAGTTTTGGCATCATAGCCTTGGAAACCCTCATCTTCAAAGCTATTCTGATTCCCTGGTTTATAAACGACACCATCAAGCACAATCAAATCCGCCGCGAGGTAGAGGCTTCGGTTTCGAACTTCTTTTCTCTGGCCTTGATGAGCCTGATCTTTATCCTGAGCTTTGCTCTGGCAGGGGCCGCACCAGCTTGGTCTGTAAAGCTATTTCCGCTGGAATTTGGTATTGCTTTTGCCACCATCCTCAAAGGCATCTTTATCATCATCGCCAATAAGAAGCTCATCACTCAGCTTATGGGCTATCTTATTATGGAAAATGGCATTTTCCTGCTCTCGCTCTCGGCAG
>JALNWR010000018.1 GCA_023230795.1 Candidatus Cloacimonadota bacterium | reverse complement strand
GTGTCAGGTAGATCTGCTGGATTGCAGGCGTCTCGCCTGCAGAGCACGGGACGTGCTCATTTTTCAAGGCCTGTGGCCTTGCTGGATGCGAGACGCATCCAATCCAGCGAAGCAAACGACAGTTACACAACAGCTTGAGTCCCATGAAAGAGACAGCGGTTACATATTAACACATAGACATCGGTTACACTTTACCATTGTATCGGAAACATCAGCTATCTACAAATTGCTTTGAAAGGCTTTAGCTGGCGGTTTTAACCGCTGACCTTGAAAGACTTTAGCTGGCGGTTTTAACCGCCAGGACGGTTTCGGACACACGCTACAAGACTTTTTCCCCGCCTGATAAGGCGGGGCACCCGCAGCTATATTTTCTAATCCCCAGAGCGGGCAGGATTTGGCTGCGAAAAGGACGGAATCATATCCTCAACCTTCTAAACCTCATCATCAAACAACCCCACGCATACCCAAACCGCCCACCAAATGAATAAAACCCAAATTCAACCGCTCGGCATGATCCCCGCGATCAACTTATAGTGATGTTGATCCTTTTCATAGCATTCCCCCACACTCAAGAGCATCAGGCTGGATTTGCGCATGGGATAATCCCCCGCTTTCAAGGTATCGCAAAGCTGAATGAATTCCAGATCCGTAACCGGCAGCGGTTCATATTCGCGATCATTATAGCATAGTATGATAGCGATGCGGCGGTCCTTGTTAGAATCCCGAATCTGCACTAAGGCCTTTTGGGGAGAGACCAGCATCAAAGACTGTATCTTGTCCACCGGCAGGCTCAGATAGTGCTCTTTGGCCAGCCTTCTTGTGGTATCGTAAAAGATGAAATCAGATCGGTTCGGAGGATGCACCGCTTTCACACTTTCGATAGTGGCCTCCCCCAGCTTTTCCCAGGGACTGTTTTTTGCGATCAGATAATTCTCGGTCTGAAAATAGCTGATGGCTTTGTCCCAGAGCGTTACCCGCACTATGTCTAGCTTTTTCGCCAGCTCCCCATTGCTCAAGCGAATTTGCAGATCGGACAAAGCATAATGGACGTCGGAATCGTTACTGATCAGCCGATACCATTGCCCGCTGCTATTGTCCACACCCGCCACACAGTATTTCCCATACTTTTTAGAAACGGCCAGCAGGATGATATCTTTGATCATAGATGGATGATTTCTGTCTTGGATTGCAGATTTTTGATAATCCGGGCAACCAGCGAGCGGTGGCAATACTGTGGCTCTGCTTCCGAGCACAAAAGGCAGATGGGGGCCAAGGCCAGAGGCAGATCTTGTTTGATCAGCTCTACAGCACCGCGAGAATCCATCAGCCTGGTAAATTCCTGCTGATAAGCCTTCCAATCAAGCTCTTTGTTCCGCCAGGATTTCAAAAGCTCGGGGGAAGGAGCCAAATCTACCATGTGGGCATAGCGGATATCCAAAAGCTCATCCAGAAAAAAGGCAAGATCAGGATATTTGCTGAATGCAGCCAGTTGGCTATTGTTCTTGAGCCGGATGTCCCACAGAGTTTTGACTTTGGCATCTGCCAGCAAAGCGAAAAAATCCCGGGCAGTCTTTCCGGCAAATCCTATGGTATATAGCTTCATGGCAGCTCCAGATCATCGCGCCTCCAGGCTATGGACTCATTGCGTTTGAGATATGCTTCATGAAGCATTTCTTCCACGCTGAGCCTGCCTTCAATGAGGTCAAAAATGCTGCCTTCATCGCGGCTTGGGAAATACTTATCCAGAAGTTTCTGATCCAATTCCGCTTGAGTGAATATGCTGCCATCCGCCAGAATGTGCCTGAGATCGTATCCTTTCAGACTCAAAGCCCGGCCTACCATGATAGCCCGATGACACTCAAAGGGGTCCTTTTCACTACAGAGCAAAGCCGGACTATGGCACTGTGTGAGGCAAAGATCAAGATTGCGGACTCCCTGATCGAAAGTGCCGGATTTTGTGTAGGCTCTGTAATGTAGCCAACCCCCGGGGGTATAGTATTCCGGGTCTGGTTGACGCGCCCCAAACCATAAGCCAAAGCTCTGATAAGCAAGCTGGTGAGACTCTAAAACTAAACGTAATTCCTCTTGATTAAATTGCGGATAGCGCTTCGAATAAGGGGTGCTGCGCACATCCAAAATCAAATCTACATTGTGCTTTTTCAGCAAAGTGACGAAATCTGCAATCTCATGATTGGAATGACCAATCGTATATATAATATCCATAAGCACCTCATCCTTGTACCTGTGTCAATTTATTGTGATGCCAGATTCCTGTCAATTAATTTTTCAATATTTTACGTCAATCGGCTTCAGATAAGCCTCAAGCCCGCTATACTATAAAGATAACCTCACAATGCCTGCATATTTTCCGGCTCGCAAAACCATCAGATATGCTCTGGATTGGGAATGCGCCTGTCATATAGTTTTTAGCAAGCTTGAACATATAGGCATGGGTGACCTGGCTCGATAAATATCATGGCCTGAGGCGGTTATCTCCACCTCGCTGAAGCTTGAACATATAGGCATGGGTGACCTGGCTCGATAAAGGCCAGGGAAAAGCCTTTTAACACACATGAGGCAGGATCTGCCTAAGATCATATCCTTCCAAGCTCAAAGCCCGGGCTACCATATAGGCCTTTTGTGCTAGCTTTCTTGCTCTCGCTCTTCATTCTGAATTTGAGATTCTTAATCCGCTACAAGGACAAAGTCACTATTGAAAAGCTTTTCAGTTATTCATTTACATGCAGATAACTTAGTGTTTACAGCGGGTTAAAACCCATGGAGATCATCTTTAGAGAGTATGGTGCCGCTCTGAACCGGAATTGTATAAAATTATATCCAAAAAGATATCTATCTACCCAATCCGCAGCTTTATGATTAATTATTTTGATTCTATTGCCTTACCTTTATCTCCTTATCTCTTATACAGAAATCTTCCACGGCAGTCGATGCTTGTATAAAATAAATATCATATTGAGGCCGTATTATTAGAAAAGTCCGAGTACTTTTCACCCCCCAGCCGAGGTAATATGTCTCGTGCAGTCATTGCCCGAGATGTACATTTCCATATATTTCATAGAAGCATATTATTCTATAATCTTAGGCAGCAGAATCCACAACGGCATAGCTTGCTACCTCAAACAGCTCCTCCATCTATAGCCAATTTGGAGATTGGCTCTCCAGCCCAACGCATCCATGTAAATAGCAAAAATAAACCGCCTGACTCTTTTGCTCGATCTCAAAAGCTTGCCGGCAAGATGTTAAAAATAAGGCCTTATGCAATATCTCAGAAGCAGATTTTAGACGTATTAGATGAAGAGTCTTCTTGCGAAACACTCCTGTTGGCTGTCCTCGCATATTATGACAAGTGTAGTCTTTCTTCTACTCCTTCTCCCAACCCCGTGCAATTACTTCGGAGAGTTTTAAACTGCCTTCAAACTGTGTAGGGAGAGGTTTTACCCGAGTAGGTCCCAGTGGCTCTTTGTCAATATGCCGGCATTTATCCACTCCAAAAATAGTCTATAAGCTGATGGCTTTATCATACCTTCAATTCAATTTTAACTTGCGTTTAACTCGAGCTGACTCGAAGCTTCGAGTCAGCTCGAGTTAAACGCAAGTTAAAAACAAGATCAAAAGTCGTGGAACTTGACTGAAAAACCAGCTTTCGCCACCGGGAATGAAAGCCAGATTCTTTGAAGCCCAAGAGCCCAAGTAGTTGGTAGTAAATACGTAACACCCTAAGGCTCTTGAACTCCAAACAATCAGGAATGAAAGCATGATCGAATGAAGTCGAAGCCAGCGCCGAGTTTGGAGGATAATTCAAGGTTAGAAGAGCCGGCTTGAACTCCATTCAATCACTCCGATTCGGCTGTGGGGAATTGGATTTACCCACCCCCTGAATTCGCTATAGCCGGTCGGTTCTCTTTTTGCAGCTTAATCCGCTTTATGATTGTATATTGGTTTGATGTGAGCTATAATGTCCACCGTATCGCCGATGTTATCTATTATTTCCTGCATGGGCTTGTATGCCATAGGGCTTTCATCGATGGTCTTTCTGCTTACACAGGTGGTATATATATGTTTCATGGAATTCTTAAATTTATCCAGAGATAATATCTTTCTTGCTTCTGTCCTGGACATGGTCCTACCCGCGCCATGGGGTGCCGAATAGTTCCAATCCTCGTTTCCTTTACCGATACAGATCAGCGAGCCGTCTCGCATATTGATGGGAATGATCAGCTTTTCACCTTTCTTGGCCGATACTGCGCCTTTTCTGAGTATCATGGTATCGAGCTCAATGTAGTTGTGGATAGTCTGAAATTCTTCCACTACTTCATAACGCATTCCAGTCTGGATGGTGTCGGCCATAGCTTTTCTATTCAGCACGGCATAATCCTGAATGATATGCATATCATGTAGATAGTCGTCCATAAGCTCGCCAACGCAATAAGCGGATTGTTTGTCTATCCTGGGGCTTTTGTTTTTCCCCAAAACCTGCTCGATTTCCTGGTCGCGCCCGGCCTCCACCAGCTTTTTTGTGATGGCAGCTTTGTCGATAGCGCTTAGCTCTTTCATCTGTTTGAAAGCGGCGTTTTGATAGTATTGAGCTACCTGATTGCCAAGATTTCTGCTTCCGCTATGGATTACCATGTAAAGATTTCTATCCTTATCTTTGTTTACTTCGATGAAGTGATTGCCCCCGCCCAGAGTACCGATGGCCAGGCTGAAATTGCGGTGATTTTTCAAGGCATTATAGCAGCGAAGCTGGGTAAGATCTATCTGATCTGCAAACCGGTGTTCGCTTCTTCTATTTGAGAATCCCGTGGGTATATTTTTGCGGATGACTTCATCAAGACGTTTCAAGTCAATTTCCTGTTCGGCAAGTTTTTGGACTATCAATCCGCAACCTATATCCACACCGACAAAAAAAGGGCAAACCTTATCGGTAATGGTCATCGTAGTCCCGATAGTGCAACCGGCGCCGGCATGAATATCGGGCATAAACCGAATCTTTGATCCTTTTGAAATCTCATTGTCAAGTAAGTCCTGAATCTGCTGGCGGGCAGTTTCTTCTATGTTTTTGGTAAAAACTTTTGCTTCGTTGTATTTACCAACTGCTTTTGTGTATGTCATGTGTTTTTCTCCTTGTTTTTGTTATTGGTGACTGAGATGCTGGGAAGCCTGCCGTTTGGAGTTCAAGGCGCTGAAACAAACTTTTATGTATTCTCCTATTATAAAAGCGCTTTGGACTCCAAACGGTTTTCGCTAAACGCCTGATTGCTTCAGTGATGATTCGAGCAAGATTTTTGAAGTCCAACAAGGCGCTTAAATCACTGTAAATCATGAATTTGTAGATTCGTGTTGAACCTTACTGAAAGCTGGCTTTCGCAACCGACGATGAAAGCCTGATTTGCTAAGCTTCGCAAAAATAGCCTGTCTGCTGGATTGGATGCGTCTCGCGTCCAGCAAGACTGGAAGTCTTGAAAAAAGAGCACGTTCCGTGCTCAGCAGGCGAGACGCCTGCTATCCAGAGCTACCCGTCAGGGGGATGTTTTATGTCTTCTGAACAGTTTTCATGTAAACTCCAAAAATCAGAGATGTCTTTAGCCCAAGCGATATCTCAGTCTTAATCGATTAAATAGTTCATATCGGATTGTGTCAAATCATTTCTTAGAACTTTCGATAAAAAGCTGAAATAATGCTATAAAGCTAACTCTGTTCCTTACGAATCCGGGCAGACATCCCTGACAAAATGCTTGACTCTTTTGCTTTAGTAAAAAAACTTGCAGGCAAGGAGAAAATTTGGTCTTATGCAATATACTCAGAAGCAGCTTTTGGACGTATTAGGTGAGAGATTTGGTTACGAGAGCTTTCTACCGGCTCAGGAGAAGGTGATCAGGCAGATTTTGGCAGGAGAATCCACTTTGGCGGTGATGCCTACGGGTTCGGGAAAGTCTTTGTGTTTTCAGCTTCCGGCTTTGATGCTAAAGGGGCTATGCCTGGTGGTCTCCCCCATGATATCGCTGATGAAAGATCAGGTGATGCAGGTGCGGGATCTGGGCATTGAAGCCAGGATGTATAATAGCCTGATGACGCAGGCGGAGCAGCAGGAGACCTTGAGCGAATTGGCTTCGGGGCAGCTGAAATTGCTCTATGTGGCTCCGGAGACTCTGTTGAAGGATTGGTTTTTATCAAATCTGAAAGCTGTGAAGGTGCCGCTGATTGCCATCGATGAAGCGCATTGCATCTCCATGTGGGGACACAATTTCCGCCCGGAATACCTGCAGCTTGCTCAGCTCAGAGAGCACTTTCCTGATGCCACCTATTTTGCGCTTACAGCCACCGCCATCCCCAAGGTGCAAAGCGATATCTGCTCCCTTTTGACCATACCGGAAGGAAATATGATCCTGGAAAGCTTTGACAGGCCGAATCTTTTGCTGATAGTGGAGCCGAAGCAGGATTCTTACAATCGCCTGGTCAGGTTCCTCAGTCTGCATCCGGATGAAAGCGGGATAGTGTATTGCATGACGCGTAAGCGGGTGGATACGATAAGCGATAAATTGATTACAGACGGATTTTCGGCTTTACCTTATCATGCCGGGCTCAGTGATGAAGAACGCCATGCAAATCAAGAGGCCTTCATCCGGGATCAGGTACAGATCGTGGTGGCTACCATCGCTTTTGGCATGGGCATCGATAAATCTAACGTGCGCTTTGTAGTCCATATGGACCTGCCCAAAAGCCTGGAAACCTATTATCAGGAGGTCGGCCGTGCCGGCAGAGATGGGCTGCCTTCCACCTGTCTGTTATTTTATAGCATTGCAGATTTCTTCTCGCTGAAAAGGATAATTTTCGACAATCCCGATCCCAAGCAAAATCATGTTACGCAGGTACATCTGGATGCCATGGTGCGATATTGCGGGTCGAACCAGTGCCGCAGAGCCCAGATTTTGAAATGGTTTGGCGAGAACTATGCAAAGAGCAATTGCGATATGTGTGACATCTGCCTGGATAAAAAGGCGGAAAAGATAGATGCGAGCAGGCAGGCGCAGATCTTTCTTTCTGCCATATTCCGTGCTCAAGAAGATGCCACTGCGGATGAGATCATCAAGATTTTGCGGGGTTCAAGGGCCAAAGCCATCCTGAGAGCCGGATACGACAAGCTCAGCGTCTATGGCATTGGCAAAGAGACCTCCAGCAAAGATTGGTTTGCCCTCTTCTCTGCCCTCAAACAGCAATCCGGCCTGGTGCAGGGCGCATATTACAAGCTGAAACTCACCCCCAAAAGCTGGGCTATATTAAAAGGGGAGGAAGGCTTTAGCATGAGCCAGTCTCTGATCTCGCAGATGGTGGAATCGGACGAAACTCAGGAAAACGGTCTGCTCTTTGATGAACTGCGGAATTTGCGGCGTCAATTGGCAGATGAACGCGGATTCCCGCCTTATATAGTCTTTTCGGATCGCTCCCTGCGGGAAATGGCCAGAGCTTACCCCTGTGATCTGCAAAGCTTCAGAGCTATACCCGGAGTGGCGAGCACAAGCTTAGCGAATATGGCGAGGCCTTTGTAAAACTAATCGCTGACTATTGTGCAAGATATGGCATAGAGCCGAGGGAGCCCTCACAAATCTTGAGGCCAGAGCCCAGAGTGAAATCCAAAAGCAAGAGCTTGCAGGTGGCAGAATACGTCAAAGCCGGGCACAATGCTCAAGAGGGCATGCTGCACTTTGGGGTAAAGCTGGAGACCATAATCGATCATCTAATGACATATCTGGAGCATGATGGCGAGCTGGATTCCGAGCAGATGCGCAGCTTCTATCCCCTTGATCAGGATGCTTTTCGGGAGATATCTGCCGCTTTCAAACAGCTCGGCACGGAGTATATGAAGCCAGTGAGAGATTTCCTTCAGGAAAGATACAGCTATAGCGAGCTGAGGCTGGCAAGGCTGATCTATCTTTGCAATGTGCAAGCTGAGGCTGCACCGGATCCGGCTCAATAGCCGCTAAAGACGTGATTTGTAGTGCTATCTATGCTGATCTGCTTTGCAGTGATGTAATAGTAGTTATGGTGGTAATCCTGGATCTTGAGATCGTAAAAGCCGGTATTGAGGCTGAAAAACTCATATTCGGAAGGCTGCATGGTATGTTTCAAAAGGTTTTGTGACCAGTTGTTGTTGCCGGATTGGGTAACTTTCAAAGATATGATTTGTCGGTTTGAGGCATTGTGCAATCTCAAAGCTCCACAATTTGGCTCCAGGGAAAGATACTGATTCCCCGAGGCAGTCATATCCACCATGATATTGCCGGGTAAAATGTGAAGTCCATGATATTGAAGATTCACAGTCTGAGGAGTGGAAATGCTGAAGCTGCTGCTGCTCTGAGGCCGGATATAGCGCTCTGAGCCGTTATCTATCTTTACCCAGGCATCTGCAACGCTGTTGTTTCTTACGACCAACTCGGTATCTGAAAAGCAGGCGCTGATAAAAAGCATCATCAGCGCCAAAATGCTAATGTAGAGGCGTTTCATCTGAACTTACATGAAATGGATTTTGCAAGCGCTAATGAGAGCCAGATTCTTTGACGTCAAAGCTGGCTTCAAACTTGGAGGATAATGCTGGGCTAAAGTAGCCAGCTTCAACTCCAAACATTCTTCTTTCATGTAAACAGCCCTTACTTTTCACCCACAGCTTTGCCTTTCACCGGTTTCACATGGGTAAGGATAGCTTCTTCTTCACCTTTTACCACTTTGGAGGTGATCTTGCAGGTCTTCACGGTCTTCAAATCCGGAATATCGTACATGATCTTCAGCATAAAGCGTTCCATGATAGAGCGCAGGCCACGGGCTCCGGTCTTTTGAGCGATGCCGGTGCGGGCAATCTCTTTCAGGGCTTCGGTGTCAAAACTAAGCTTTACACCATCCATATCAAAGAGTTTTTTATACTGCTTTACTATGGCGTTTTTGGGCTCGGTGAGGATATCTACCAAAGCATCTTCGCCCAGTTCATGCAGAGTGCAGATCACAGGCATCCGGCCGATAAGCTCGGGGATGAGGCCATATTTGAGCAAGTCGTGGGGAATGGTTTTGTCAAATATATTGCCATCTTCCGTCTTACGCCCCAGTTCCACATCAAAACCGATGGCCTTCTTCTCGATGCGTTCCTGGATGATCTTTTCCAGGCCAAAGAAAGCACCGCCGGCGATGAACAGGATGTTTGTGGTATCCAGCTCGATAAATTCCTGTTGAGGGTGTTTGCGTCCGCCTTTGGGAGGCACATTCACCTTGGTTCCTTCCAGGATTTTTAGCAGGGCCTGTTGCACGCCTTCTCCGGAGACGTCGCGGGTGATGGATGGAGTTTCGCTTTTGCGGGAAATCTTGTCGATCTCATCTATATAAACTATTCCGCGTTCGGCTTTGGCCACATCATAATCCGCACTTTGCAGGAGGCGCACCAGGATGTTTTCCACGTCTTCGCCCACATATCCGGCTTCGGTAAGGGTGGTAGCATCGCTGATTGCAAAAGGCACTTGTAAAAAGCGGGCCAGGGTCTGGGCTATCAGGGTCTTGCCACTACCGGTGGGGCCTATCATCATGATATTGCTTTTCTCCAGGTCAACGCCATCGTCCGCTTTCTGCCAGAAGATGCGTTTGTAATGGTTGTAAACCGCTACTGAAATAATCTCTTTGGCCCTATCCTGACTGATCACGTATTGGTCCAGATAGCTTTTGATCTGGCTGGGGATCGGGGTCTCAAAATCCTGCATATCACGCGGCACATCATCTACATCTATGATGGTGTGACACATGTGAATGCAATCTTCACAGATGTTTCCGGCGATGCCGCGAATGAGGTTTTTTACTTCGGCTTCGCTACGTCCGCAAAAGGAACAGCTCAGGTTATTGTTCTTTCCCAAACTACTTCTCCTGTTCTCTCTTTTCGATCACTTCATCGATGAGGCCATAATTTTTAGCTTCTTTGGCGCTCAGGAAGTAATCCCGGTCTGTATCCACTTCGATCTGCTCTATGGTTCTGCCGGTATGCCGATGCAGGATATCGTTCATTCTGCCGCGCAGATACAGGATTTCTTTGGCCTGAATCTCGATATCGGCAGCCCGGCCTTGAGTGCCACCCCAAGGCTGATGAATCATGATGCGGCTATTGGGCAATGCAGTGCGTTTGCCTTTGTCTCCAGATGCGAGCAACACGGCAGCCATAGAAGCGGCCATACCTATGCAGATGGTGGAGACAGCAGGCTTGATGTATTGGATGGTGTCATAGATAGCCAGGCCGCTGCTGATGCTGCCGCCGGGACTATTGATGTACATATAGATGTCTTTGCCGGCATCTTCACCTTCCAGATGCAAGAGTTGGGCTACCACAGTATTGGCCAGGCTGTCATTTATAGGACCGCCTACAAAGATGATGCGATCCTTCAACAGGCGACTGTATATGTCGTAGGCACGCTCTCCGCGTCCTACTTGTTCGATTACCATTGGTATATAATTCATAATGTCCCTCTCTGGGTTATTCTTCGGGTTTTGCTTCTTCTGGCCTGGCTTCGGCCGCTTCAGCTTGGGGCTGCTCTTCTTCTACGGATTCAATCTCAGCTTCGGGGATCTCTTGCTCTTCTGCTTCTGGCTCTTGAACAAAGAAATTAGCGGTTTCGGCAAGCTTGCGCAGGATGAAGTAGTTCTTCACGCCAATCTCAAAATCTCCTGCGGCGATCTCATCTTTATACTTTTCTTTGAAAGCCTCTACAGTGTGATCTTCCAGAATCGCTCTATGGGTGAGATATTCCTGACGCATCTCGTCTGTAACTGTGATCTCGATCTTGTTCCTCAAATTGCTCAAAATATACATTTCGACCAATTCCTGGGATATCTTCATGCGGAGCTGGTATTCTATATACATAAGCTGTGGGCTGTCGCCATACTTTTGAGCTTCTTCATGAGCCAGGTATTCAATCGTCTTCATCGGTAGTTCAAATTGATTGTCTTCAAAGAGCTTGCCGACTATATAATAGTTTTTGGCATCAATATTCTTGTGCTGATTGGCCAGACGCATATCATCTGCAATCTTAGCCCGCATGGCCTGCATGCTGTCAAATTCCATATCTTTGGCAAAATCATCATTTAGCTCAGGAAGCTGCATGCGGCTGATGGAATTTACCATGAGCTTTACCGGGTAGCTCTCTTCGTTATCTATATTCACGTTTGAATCTTGACACACAAGCTTGATATTAGTGCCTTCCAGCTCTGTTTCCAGGGTATCGCCGATGCCTTTGCCTATCAATTCTGGCAGGGCTCTGCGGGCAGGCTCTTCTCCGGCAAAAAAGCTGGCATTTTTGACAATATCTTCATCAGGGAGCTTTAGCGTAAGCTCCACTTCCACCAGATCTGTGGGCTCGGCTTTTTCTACATCGATCACCACGCCACTTTGCTGCTTGAGCTCTTCCAGGTATTTATTTACTTCGTCATCCAAAAGGATGGGATTATGCGGGACATCGAGGTTATCCAGCTGCTTGAAATCCAGAGCAGGCTCGTGTTCGATCTCGATCTTGATGATCATATCGCTGCCCTTTTCCCAATCAACATCTTTTACGTCCGGGAACAGTAGGTATTTGATCTCGTGTTCTTCACTCGCTTTAGTAAAATAATCGCTCACTCTATCTTGCAAAAAACGTTCCTGAAGGCTGTCGCCATGCACTCTTTCGATAAGCTTTAGCGGTGCTTTGCCTTTTCTAAAACCGGCAACTTCCAGCTTGCGGGCTGCTTTGCTGAGGTATTTATCCCAAGCTTTGCTGACCTCTTCCGAGGCAACTGTAATCGTAATCTCTTTGGTTACTGCATTGATGGCATTAAAATCTACCTGCACTTTTTTATATCTCCTTAATGGTTAAAAATCCAAGAACCTGGTGCGAAAGAGGGGACTCGAACCCCTACAGGAGTGAACCTACTGGATCCTAAGTCCAGCGCGTCTGCCAGTTCCGCCACTTTCGCGATTGCGTTTCTGAATATTATGTTTAATTATGAATTGCCAGTTTTTTATAGCCTTATGATCTGTCAAGCTTTGAGTGAGATATTGTCTATCAGACGGGGCTTGCCTACCCATGCTGCGATCAACATACGGCTGCATTCATCTACTTCCTGTGTTTCAGATAAATCCCTGCTATCCACGATCTTGACATAATCCACTTTGGCCTGATTGTCTGACAAAATCTTTTCGGCCGCAGCGATGATCTTGCCCGCTGAACGCTCTCCCACCCTGACCAGCTCTTGTGAATGAGTCAGAGCCTTGTACAGGCATCTGGCTTGCTCGCGCTGATCGCCCTTCAGATAGATATTGCGGCTGCTTTTGGCCAAACCGTCTGCTTCCCGAACTATGGGGCAGCCGACAATGCTTACACTTAGATTCAAATCCAGAGCCATCCTCCTAAGCAGGGTCAACTGCTGAAAATCCTTCTGCCCCATATACATGAAATGCGGCCGTGCAATGTTGAGCAGTTTTAGCACTATAGTGCTCACGCCTTTGAAATGCTCCGGACGGCTGATTCCACACAGGATGCGGGAGATATCCTCCACTTCCACCCAGGTCTTGTATCCGGGGGGATAGACCTCTTCTGCGGTGGGGAAAAAGACATAATCTACCTTTCTCTTCTGAAGCAAGGCCAGGTCTCGCTCAAAATCTTGAGGATAGCTATCCAAGTCTTCCGAGGGGCCAAATTGGGCTGGATTTACAAAGATGGATACCACTACCAGGTCACAGTTTTTTGCTGCGGCATCCACCAAACTGAGATGCCCCTCATGCAGATAGCCCATAGTGGGAACAAAGCCCACCTGGGCAGCCTCGGGATATTTTACCGCCTGCATTTGTGGAATAGAGCGAACGATCTGCATTACTGGATGGATTCTATCCTATTATCTTCACCCAGCACCACGATGCAGGGCTCGTGTGTGGATAGCTCTTGCTCGTCGAGCATGCCATAATTTACCACTATCACCTTATCACCCACCTGGGCCAGACGCGCAGCGGCGCCGTTGATGCCGACCATGCCACTGCCTCTTTCGCCTTTGATAATATAGGTGCTAAAGCGAGCGCCGTTTGAGATATTAAATATCTCCACACGCTCGGATTCTTGCATACCACTGGCTTCGAGCAGGGCTTCATCTATTTTTATGCTGCCGTTATAATTTAGATCACATTCCTTCACCGTAGCCCGGTGAAGCTTGGACAATAATATCTGCCTTAGCATTTTGGGACTCCATTTTAGTGTTTTATAGTTCAATATATTGTAAGCACAGCTTTTGTCAACTTAAATCGGAAAACAGGCATTCCATCCACTTTTTTCTGCTGTGATAGCACAAAAGAAAGAAGCTGATAGTTACACGGATTCAGTTGGATTGGTTCTTGCTGGATTGGGCTCCTGCTGGATTGGATACGTCTCGCGTCCAGCAAGGCCAAGGCCTTGAAAAAGAGCAAGTTCTCTGCTCTGCAGGCGAGACGCCTGCAATCCAGAAAGTTGTATATTCCTGCAAGCTGAATAAAACAAGCATATTATTCCTAACTATCCGTGTTGATCCGCTTGATCCGTCAAATCCGTGTAACTATTCAAACTTCTGGGCGGAGGAATAGCATCCTCCGGCTACAGAGGCTTTCCTACTACAGCTTCACAAAGCGTCTGCTCTTGAATCCCTTTTCGTGCAGAAAATACACACCAGAGGGTAAGGCCTGCAGATCAAGCTCGGTTTCGCCTTTATTGAGCGTGATATCTTGCAGTAGCTGCCCCCTCAGGTTATACAGCCGCAGCTGCCGTGGCTCCTGGCTTTGTGATTTCAGATGCAGGCTGGCTCGCACCGGATTGGGATGCAGCGCGATTTCTGCGATAGGAATGAGATTCGCATCATAGTTTGAAACCGGATTTGCAAGGATATATTCCACGCTTGAGCCGCCATGCGAAATTTCAAAGGTCAGCTCTTCCCAATCGTCTGAAATCTCCAATGTCTCACTTGTGAAAGTCACCGCCTGGGCAAAATCCAGCTCTCCTGCCGGTGTCAGAGTATAGCTGGGCAGACCGTCTATACTAAGCCTGGCCATGCGGGGTACATTATGATCCTGATCTTGATAATCGATCTGAGCTCTGATCCGGTAAGGATTCGTATCCAGGATTTCTAAGGAGGCATTGCTGAGAGTGGGGGGATGTCGGTTTGCGCCATCCAAATATTGAGCTTTGGACAATACCTTTATCCCTTCGGTCATATCCGCCTGTTGTATGCCATTTACCAGATTGATCCGGGATGTGGTAGCCGTGGTGGCAAAGATGGGATATTGGGGGTCAAACCAGCTGGAAAAATCTGCATCCGCCAGCAAATCCGCCATAGCACAAGAGAGGATGAGGGTATTATCCACAATGCTGTGCTCGATATCACCCAGGCGGCTGAGTCCATTAAAGCCGCTGCCGGTGATTTTGTATAAAGCAGGGCCGATGATACCGCCCATTTCCACGGTGTACATCAGCCCATAGACCGTAGGATTATCCTCGGGGGCAGCCGCTGGGTCCACGATTACCGGCATATAGGCAAAATAAGTAAAACCAGAGGAGGTTGGAAACGAATTCCCTGCCACCTGCAGCGCAAAATAGAGCCTTTCATCCGTAGCTGCGATCTTCATGGACAGGAGATCCAGGACAGGGTTATCAAAAAGATGATCCCCTAAAGCATCTTCTAATAGCGGAGTAAATGCGGCCAAGGCTGGCTGGGTATCTGCCCATAAGGGACACACCAAAGCATCATCAGAGGTGCGAAAACCGAGATATCCCGGCTGTAAGATGCTGCCTTGTTTCCAGCCGCTTTGCCAGCTCTGCAGCGTGCTTTGCTGAATGCCGCCATCTTGGAGATAGTAATACGAGCCCTCAGCTTCGCTTGAGACAATGAATCCGATCTGCTGGGGATCATCAAAGCTGTAAAGCCTGGCAAAATCCTGGATGCCAGACAAAGTGCAAGCCAAGAGGCTCAAGAGTATCAGTAAACGAATTTTCATTATAAACTCCTAAAATGTGGATGAAAGCAGCACAGACCAGGTTTGGTTGCGCAGCTCAACCGGTTCAAAAAACTCATAGGTAGGGAGGCTGAGATAGTCCCACCCCAAGGTAAAACGGTATTCCAGGCTGAGCGGAAGCCGCGTTTTGAAATCCAGCGATCCACCATAGACCATGCTGAAATCAAACATATTCACCTCCCGCAGCCTGCTGCTTTCCCTGATCTCAATAAGCTCTATATCATCACCATTCCCAGGGAAATAGACCTTCCCATCAAGCTGATGATTAGCATGCAGCTTCAAGCCCATAGCCCATCCGGTGATCAGGCTGAGTTCCAGCTTCTCACGCTTTAAGGTTTTGAGCCTCAAAAGCACTGGCAACTCAAAGTAATCCAGATAGTAGCTCACATTCATCTGAGCCGGGCGCACCAAATCCTGTATAAGTCCATCAATTTCCATTTTGCTGATCCCGATTTTCTGACGTGAGCCTTTCATCGAATACAAGGCCTCCAGTCTGAGACTCAAAATTTCACTGGCCGCATAGTCCAGAAAAACTCCCCCGATAAAGCCTGACCTCAGACCAGTATTCACGTCATAATCTCCTTCATCGCCCTTTGTGCCGTAATGTTGGGAGAGATTAAACCCGGATTTTATCCCCCAGGTAGCGGGTGCTTGCGCAAAAACCAAAGCTGTGCACAAGTAAAAAGCCAAAAGCAGCGGCCACTTCACTTACATATCCTGCAAAGCCGCGCTGATTCTCTGGTGCAGAGCTTCTGCCAGCGCATGTTTATCTTTGTACAGGGGATCATCCTCTGTAATGGGCTCCAGAATGCGCAGTTTAAGATCAACCGCGTGGATGCGCTTGTCTATCTCATAGGCTTTCCAGCTATTTTTGATCGCCAAAGGCACGATGGTAGCTTTGGCCATTGCCGGCAGCTTGAAACTGCCCAGATGAAAAGGGCCCATCTCATCGCTCTGACTTCTGGTTCCTTCGGGAAAGATCACCATCGGATGGCCGGATTTGATCACCTCGGCAGTTTTGGCAAAGGATGCTATCGCTTTGCGTGCCGAAGCGCGGTCTATATATACACAGGGGATTTCATTCATCCACCAGGATAAAACCGGTATCTTGAAAAGTTCCTGTTTGGCTATAAAGCCCGACGGTTTGGGGAGGAATCCCAGCACCAGAGGGATATCGAACATACCCTGATGATTGGATATAAAACAGATATTGTTCCCTGGGGGAAGATTTTGCTCGCCCTGAACATCCACCTTGCTGCCGGTGCTAAGCACCACCCTTCGGCCCCAATATATTGTGCAGTAATACACTACTTTGCGATACAGCTTCTTAGGAAGGATCAGCTTGCAGAAAATCAGCGGCCCAAAGGCGATGAGGCACAATAGCATAAAGAAGATGAACCAGATTTTCCAAAGTAAAGATTTCACAAAAGCTCCTAATAACTGAGGTTTACCCATTCTTCGTAGATTTCATTCAGAGCAGTGATCCAGGCTCCTTCTTTTTGGGCAGATTTGATGGTCTTCCAATACAGCCTTCCCCACCGGGGGTAATCTATAGGATCAAAACTGGTATTGTGCCACAGTATAGTGATGTGCGACTGATAGATCGCTGCCACCTTTATCAAGCGTTTCAAAGCAGTTCTGGCGCTCAGATAGCTCATGTTCATAGCCTTGGCAGAATGCAGAGTGGTATCCATTACGATCAGCGGAATTTCCAGCACCCGGAAGGTGCGGTTTTCCTGGATATTAAATGGATAAAAGGGGAAAGAGGTGCCGGCCCTGAAGCCGATGTTTTCCCAATAGCCCAGGGTGCTGTCATACTTTATTCCGGCTTCTTCCAGGAGTCCAAAGCTGGTTTGATAATCAAAATGCAGATAGTGGGTTCTGTAGCCCAGGGGATCGAAACCCAGCTCTCTTAATCTGCCCAGCTCAGCTTTCAGCACATCCAGGTCAAAGGCAGATTCCGGCGAACCGTGCAGCCCCACATCTTCCTGCCCCAAAAGGTCTATCATCTCCTCTTTCACTCCCAGCTCCTGAATGTATCTCTGGCGTGGGTCTTCAAAATCCTGCCCGGCCATTACAAACCAGGTGGATTTTACCCCCAGATTTTTCTCCTTGTGGTAAATGCCATACAGTAGCTTGAAATGATTGTAAAACAGCTTTTTGTGAATGGCATGTCCCAGAAATTTATAGATAGCATTCAAAGGACGCTCCCAAAAGCTATGCAGATTGTAGCGCAGGGTCTTGCTGATAGTTTCAGGGTCCCAAAAGTTCCAATAATCAATATCGTGCGACAAGCTGACGGCAAATTTGCTGTCATTCCGCCAGCTGATATCCCGTACAAATCCGGGCAGCACTTCACTCAAGGCATGGCGTAAAAGCTGACAGTATATATCCACCACAGGTGTTTCGGTAAAATCCCATCTGTATTGCAGACTTTCTTTGTAGTCCACCCGTCCCCGTGGCAGACCTTTCTGACTGAAAACATATTCATGCCAGCAGGTTAAAAAGTAGAATCCGCTGGCAATGATGTCCTTACGAAAGATGCAGGAATCCGCCGTAAAAGAGAAGATAGGCCCCCCTTTGGAAAAAAGGAAGGGGATATGATTCTCTCGAAACTTGCAGAAATTGACCTTTTCCAGAGGATAAAGCTCCTGCTTTTCAAAAAACTCAGCAGTATCAGGATCAAAATGCACCCGGATGGGGTACTCGCGATCCGGAAGAGGCCCGTAATAAAGATGCGTAGCTTCAAAATGGGTATCGTAGATGAAGGTAGGATTCAGCCTCAGGATATAACAACAGGTGCGCAGCACAAATTCCGCCTTGGGCAGATAGCGCTGCGGCAAATTCAAAAGGATATTAATATTGGGGTAACGTTCCATACAGCCGGCTATTTCTTTGCCTTGGGCAAAATCACCTGGGCCAGCACTTCTGAGACCTCATTTACGAAGCTGATCTCCATACCGGAAATAATTTCTTCAGGAAAATCGGCTATGGTTTCGCGATTTTCCTCCGGGATAATCAGTTTCTTGATTCCAGCGCGGCGGGCAGCCAGCATCTTTTCCTTCAGGCCACCGATAGCCAGAACCCTGCCTTGCAAGGTAACCTCACCGGTCATAGCGACATCGTGTTTCACCCGGGCTTGCATAAAAAGCGAAGCCAGAGCTGTGGTAAGAGTAATCCCTGCCGAAGGTCCATCTTTGGGAACCGCTCCTGCAGGAAAATGCACATGGATATCGTGGGTGCTAAAATCTTTGGGATTGATCCCCAATTCCTGATGATGACTTTTGAGATAGCTCAGGGCAATGCGGGCGGATTCCTTCATCACATCACCCAAGAGCCCAGTAAGGGTCACATTCCCTTTGCCCGGCATGCGGGTGGTTTCACAGAAGAGAATCTCACCGCCATAACTGGTCCAGGCCAGTCCGGTGGCCACTCCGATCTCGGCTTTGCGATTTGCCAATTCATGAGTTACCTTCCTGGGGCCGCGCTAGGTCTGGATGTCTTTGCCTTTTATCCTCCAGGGGCCTTTTGCGCCGTAGGCTACTTCCCGGGCGATTTTGCGGAAAATAGAGCCGATGCGGCGCTCAAGATTTCTCACTCCAGCTTCGCGCACATAATGGTGGATCAGCTCCTGCAGCGCACTTTTCAGCAAAGTAACCGATATGTCTTTGAGGCCGTTAATTTCCTTTTCCTTGGGGATGAGATATTTTCTGGCTATGGCAATCTTATCAAACTCCAGATAGCTGGAGAATTCTATGATCTCCATCCTGTCCCGCAAAGGAGGCGGGATGGTATCCAGTGAATTTGCCGTGGTAATAAACATCACTTCCGAGAGATCATAAGGCAGATTGATATAGTTATCCACAAAGCTGTTATTCTGTTCGGGGTCCAGCACTTCCAGCAGCGCTGAAGCCGGGTCTCCTCTAAAATCACGCCCCAATTTATCTATCTCATCCAGCATAAAGACCGGATTTGCCGTGCCCTGACGCTTGATCTCAGTAATGATCTTGCCGGGCATGGCCCCGATATAGGTACGCCGGTGTCCGCGAATCTCAGCTTCGTCATGAATGCCGCCCAAAGACATACGGATAAACTTGCGGTTCAGAGCATTGGCTACAGAGCGACCTATAGAGGTCTTCCCAGTTCCGGGCGGGCCTACAAAACAGAGTATCGGTCCTCCCAGCTGACCCTTGAGCTTTTTCACAGCGATGAATTCCAGGATGCGTTCTTTGGGCTTTTCTAGACCGTAGTGGTCTTGCTCCAGAATGCGCTCGATCTTCCTCAAATCCAGCCTGTCTTTACTGTGTTTTTTCCAGGGTAGATTCACTATCCAATCCAGATAATTGCGGATCACGCCATATTCACTGGAAGCAGGCTGCATCACAGAGAGACGCTGCAGCTCTTCCACGGCCACATCCTTCACATATTCCGGAAGATCGTTCTTCTCAATGCGCTGTTGCCAGTTTAAAATCTCCTTGCTCACTTCATCGGTTTCACCCAATTCGCGGCGGATGGCATCCAGCTGTTCACGCAGATAGTAACGCCTCTGGTCTTCATTCATCTCCAGCTGGATATTGCTGCGGATATGATTTTCCAGGCGCATCTGGCGAATAAGCTCGGCCAGACAGTTGTTCAAATATTTGTAACGCTGATTCAGGTCCACCAGCTCCAAAATCTTCTGGCGGTCATGAATCTGCAAATCTATATTGCCGGCAATGATGTCTGCCACCCGGCCGGATTGCTTGATATTGGAAAGTCCGGAAATCATTTCCTTGTTCAGCACCGAGCTCTCTTGAGAGATTTTTTCCAAAAGCTCCAACGCTATGGTGCGATAGGCCTGAACCTCCGAATCTTCCGAAAGCGGCTCCGGGATCACCTGAACGTCCACCATCATAAAAGGTTCTTTCTGACTGATCTTCTGCATGCGGATGCGCGAGGTTCCCTGCAAAAGCAAGGATATGCTGCCATCTTGATTGCGCAACATCCTGAGAATGGTCACAGCTGTGCCAATCTTCTTGATCTGATCGCCATCGCCACCAGTATCAAGGTCCAGAAAAAACGCCATCAGTTTATCGTTTGCAAGCGCATGATCTATCACCAGCTTGGATTCCTCATCTGTAACCACCAGTGGCATCAAGAGGTAAGGGAACATCACCATGCTGCTCAGATGCAAGACCGGTAAAGTCCTGGGAATCCTGCTATTATTTTCTTCCATTTTGCACTCCTTGACAAAATCTGTTTTATATATATGTATAAGGCTTTTGAACTAAAAAACAAGTATCTGCCCATCCTGATTTTTGACAAGCAAATTCTACTTTCCTTAGTAAATCAAAGATCAGGGGCTGCTCAAAAGCTGCTTGATTCGGGATTCAAGCCCAAGCAATGGACTCAATTTTAACACAAGATTAACTCGAGATGACTCGAAGCCTCGAGTGGACTCGAGTTAAAAACGAGTTAAAATCAAATTGATGGCATAGGCGTAAACTAAGGAATCGCTATGAGATCCGGCCAGGCAAAACATCTTGTGATAATTCTCAATTCTCAATTTTCAATTCTCAATTAATCAGTTTTCCCTGATCTCTTTCGCCCTATAGGTAAAAGCCTTTTGCACCGGCAGAGTATAAAGCATAGCCTTATCTTCATTTACAAAGCAGCCCTTATCTTTTAGAGCATTTGTGATGCCATCCACCGTGGCGGTAGGCACTATCATCTTGCAGACCTCCCGGATGATGCGGATTCTCTCCAGGTCATCACCCTGTCTGACAG
>JALNWR010000017.1 GCA_023230795.1 Candidatus Cloacimonadota bacterium | reverse complement strand
CTTCTTCATGTTTGCCTCCGACTTGTTCTGCCACGTAAGCGGAGTAATAACTGATGCTGTGAATAATGATACTCTGGAAGATGTACTGGTACAGATAGAAGGCTGTAGTAATGAAGCTATAAGCAATGCCGATGGCGAATATCAAATCCAGTACATAATGCCGGATACTTACGATCTGCACTTTAGCAAAAACGGATACATCACTCAGACTCATGAGCTTGAGCTGGAAGAGGGTGAAGAGGCTGTGATAAATGTAGCCCTACAGCCTATGCCTAAGGTCGCAGTAAGCGGCACCATCCTGGCTTCGGATACAGGCAGTGGCCTGGCCGGAGCCGTGGTAGCGCTCACCGGATATGCAAATTACAGCGAAAACACCAGTGGCAATGGCGAGTTCACTTTCCCTGCGGTATATGCAAACGAAAGCTATGCCTATGTCATTACCTGCCCCGGATATACCTCCATAAACGGCATTATAGATGTAGCTGCCATGGCTTATCAGATGGGCACCATCACCTTATGTGAAATCGCCCATGCTCCTCAAAACTTAGAGGCAGAGCTAAATACTACTTACATTGCTGTCGAGTTGGAGTGGGAAGCTCCGGATCCAAACGCTGCCGATATTACCGAGAGCTTTGAGAATACCACCTTTCCGCCTCAGGGTTGGTCTCAGATCATTACCAATACCGGTACTCAGAATAGCTACGGAGTATATCCCACCTTCAAGAGACTGGGAACTATCGAAATCGACGGACACACCAATGCCATACCTACGCATGGCGGTTTTCAGACCGGTCTGTGGTGGTCTTATGAACACCAGAATGAATGGCTTATTACGCCCACATTTAACTGTCTTCCAAATGCTTATCTGCGCTTTGACAGCTATGTTTTCCTGGGAAGTACTAATGGCGACCACTATTGTGTAAAAGTCTCTTCTGATGGCGGCAATAGCTGGCAAGTGCTGTGGGATGCCAGTGCTGAAACTGGTGGACAAAACGCCTATGACACTCCGTTTGTAGTGGACCTGGCTGCTTACGAAGGACAGCAGATCACCCTGGCTTTTCAGGCTGAAGACCCGGATACCAACGGCGGCCTGTGGTTCTATTGGTTTATCGATAATATCTATATCGGTAATGCCATCGCCCCTGTCAGCTTTGACGGTCCGGCTTTGATACGCCACAGCCTTGAGCATGGCTCAAATATGCCGGCTGCTGAAGCACTTACCCGGGATGGCAGAGCCTTGATAGCTAATAATGTAAAACCCGTTACCAAAGCTAAAGGCCGAGATAGCAGAGCCCTGATAGGCTACGAAATATACCGTTTCATCTCCGGTCAGGAAACTAATGAAGCAAGCTGGGTATTACTAAATGATGAGCTGATCAACATCCTTACCTTCGAAGATGAAGGCTGGGAAACCTTGCCCTACAGCACCTATCGTTGGGGTGTGAAAGCTGTTTACACCGCAGATGTCAGCTCACCTGTGGCATTTTCCAATGCTTTGGTAAAAGAAAGCGACATCGGGAATATCGTCGGCTTTGTCCGCCGTATAAACGGACAGGGTATCGCAGGTGCTACCGTATCTGCAGACACATACCAAGCTACTACCAATACTGCTGGAGCATATTCTCTGATACTTCCTGTGGGAAGCTATTCCGTTACCGCTTCAGCTGAGAACTATAAATCAGTTACTGTGGATGACGTGGTGGTATCACCGAACCAAAATACCACCCTGGACATAGTGCTCGATCCGGTTGCCAGCGAAGACGAACTGAGCCCGGTAACCGCCACTGTCCTGAAGGGCAACAGCCCAAATCCCTTTAATCCGACTACCACCATTTACTACGACATCCTGGAGCCCTGCAATGTGCGCCTGGATGTATATAACGTCAAAGGCCAGAAAGTTCGCAGTCTGCTGAATGAAGCCCAAAGCCGCGGCCGTCACAGCATAGTCTTTGAAGCTCTGGATGAGTATAGCAAGTCGCTCAGTAGCGGCATATACTTCTACCGCTTTACGGCTGGTAAATACAAGGCTACCCGCAAGATGCTGCTCATGGAATAAAATAAAGCTTACAAATCAAGCCCCGAAGATTAGTTTGGGGCTTGATTATCAGGCAACAATTCTTGGTTTTTGGCCGATTACGCTTAGATTATGGTAATAAGACAATAGATAAGAGGAGAGATTATGTCTGAAAACAAGAAATCATGGAAAAAATATCTGGTAGTAGCAGGGCTGATAGTCATTATCGTGGCACTGATATTGATCATTCCCAGATGTAACAGATATCAGAATGAAAGAAGGGCAGAAGAGGTATTTAAGGCTTTGACAGAGCTTCACATTTATGTAGATAATTACGTGAAAAACAATAACAGTGCCAGCGGTTTTGATCTTGAGAAAGCCTTTATCGAGCTGGGATTCAAAGACAGCGTTCTGAGAAACTGGGAATTTGCCATAGCCTGGAAACCTGCGGTGATCTATACCAGTCAGATGATGGAAAAACTCAAGGATGTGGAGCTAAATGAATACGTCAATGTGGCCCCATACAAGATCATCATGGCTGTAGCCACAGCTTCCAACCCCGTGGGAGAAGGCAGAAAGCTCTGGTTTGATGGAGATAATAATTCCTATCACGGTTTTGGTGCCGATGACAGCATAGAGCCGGACTGGCACAGGATATTCCCCAAGCCCTGATTAGATATTCATAGCCTGATGGCTTACATTTGAGAGTCAATATATAAACAGCTGTTTGAGATCATCCATATTCATGCTCTTGAGCACTGTGGAGCCGCCTTCGATGACTTCGTTGAAGAGATCGATCTTGTTTTGCTGCAAAGCCAGAATCTTCTCTTCCACCGTTCCTTTGGTGATGAGTCTGAAGACTTGCACTTTCCTGGTTTGGCCGATGCGGTGGGCGCGGTCTATCGCCTGATTTTCCACCATAGGATTCCACCAGGGATCATATATGATCACGGTGTCTGCGGCGGTGAGATTGAGACCGGTACCACCTGTCTTCAGGCTGATCAAAAACAGCCGGATATCCTCGTTTGTCTCAAATTCCTCTACCGGTTTTCTACGGTCTTTGGTTTTGCCATCTAGGTAGCTATAGCGGATATCACGCTCATCAAAGACCTTACGCATGATATGCAGCATCTGCACAAATTGGGAAAAGACCAGCACTTTATGCCCGGCTGCGATGGAGTCTTGAACCAGTTCCACCAGCAGCTCCAGTTTGGCCGAAAGCTCCAGAGCAGGCAGCACATCATCATTGGCCAGATGCGGATGATTGCAAACCTGGCGCAGCTTGGTAAGCGCCGCTAAAATATGCACATAGCTCAGCTCTTCCTGACTTTCTGGTAACAGCTTTTTCTGCACGGTATCCAGGATTTGCATATACAGTTTTTCTTGAACGGTGCTCATCTTGCACCAGGATATCTGCTCTTGCTTATCCGGCAGTTCCAGCAGGACCTCTTTTTTGATCCTGCGCAAAAGGAATGGCGATACTGCTCTATGCAGAGAGAGCTTGGCGGCGCGATCATCCTCCGGACTGAGATACAATTCTTTGAATTTCTTCAAGCTTCCCAAATAGCCGGGCATGAGGAAATCCATAATGCTCCACAGCTCGGTAAGGTTATTCTCGATAGGCGTACCGGAGAGGGCAAGGCGATGATTTGATTTCAATTTCTTGATCGCAGAAGTACGCTGGGCTGAAACGTTTTTGATGTTTTGCGCTTCATCCAGCACTATCCATTCAAAGTGCATGGTTTTCAGCAGATTAAAGTCACTCAGCACCATGGAATAGCCGATCAGATACAGCTGGATATTGGGACTGTTAAGCAGCTCGGTTCGGTTTGCTTTATTACCTTCCACGATGGCGTATGGGATATTGGTATGAAATTTCTCGATCTCGGCAGCCCAGTTATAGGTCAGGGTTTTAGGGCAAACCACCATACTGACAGTGCCTTCCGGAGCGCTGAGGATCATGGTCAGAGCTTGAATGGTCTTACCCAGTCCCATTTCGTCTGCCAGAATGCCGTTCAGATGATAGTGCTTGAGCATCTTCATCCAGGCTACACCGGCTTTTTGATAGCTCCTCAATATGGATTGCAAATAGTAAGGCAAGTTAAGCGGTTTGTCCAGACTGCGCTCATGCAGATCACGAAACATATTTTCCAGATATTCATCGCCCATCACCCGAAAAGAGGGATGCTCTTCCTGCAATCTTTGATAGTATGGCAGATTCAGCATGCGCGCCCGATATACATCGTCTTTATCCTTTTTACTGCGGGAGATCAGCCCTTCGACTTCCTGAAATACCTCGGGATTGCTGATAAAATACAAGCGTCCATCCACAGTATGCAGGAATTCCTCGGAAGAGCGGAAATAGCGCTTTAGTTCTTCATGGGTAAAGCTCAAGTCCTTATGACGATAGCTCACTTCATAGCTAAACCAGTCGATGTCTTCACTGCGTTGGGCATTCAGCTGAACTTCCAGCTTGATCTTGGTGATAAAGTTTGAGCTGAGTTCATCATCGATCACTATCTCCCAATCCTTGTCACTGAGATGAAAGATAGCCTTTTGCAATTCACTGAATACGGAGCTGGCATAGACCAGGCGTGCGTGCTGTTCCAATTCATCGATCTGCGGCTTTGGCAATTCTGAGATCAGCTGGTTCACCTTTTTTGTGAGATCATGCGGCAGATAAAACCATAATTTATCATCGGGGTCTGCGCCTTTGTAAGAAGTGTAAACCAGGGGTTTGAAATACTTTATCACCGATAAGGGAATCTCGTACTCTTCGTCATAGATCAGCGAACCCTCGATCATGATCTCCTCTCCCAGGGGGCGGATGTAAAGCCTGCTATGAGGCTCGGAATCGATAATGGGTGGCATTTCTATAGAAGCGTCAAAATCCAGGTATATATCCCGCTTTGCCAATTCATTGTGCACTATACTGCGATAGTAGATAAGGTCTTTCTCGCTCATCACCATTTGTCGCAGGAAGATCTTATCGATCACCTCATTGCGGAAAGGCAGCCAGAGCTTGTGCACTTTATTGCGGAAAAAGAGCCAGGTGGGATAGCCGGCATACCAGATGGAAAGCTCATCTACCAGGATGGGGGACAAGCTGAAAGACTTTTTGCCAGCCGGCTCAATCCTGAGCACCAGGGGGTAAGCCTTGGGCGCAAAGCTGAGCTCTTCGCCGGTTTCTTTGACCAGCACTTTCTGCTCCAGACTCTCCAGGTATCCCAAAAGCTGCGAAAACTGCGTTTTATAGATAGACCAAAATTGCCCTTTTGTGCTGTATGCCGCACGGTGGGCATCCAGCCAGCGAAAGAGAGTCAGCTCGTAATCATCCAAAACCCCAAAATTGGCCTTGATCTGGGGGCTGACGTCATCTGAATCTTTCAAAAGCCGGAGCAGTTCCGGCATATCCAGGCCAGCATAAGCCCGGTGATAAATGCGAATTTTATCCGTTTCGGGATTGTATATGCCCTCTATCTCCAATGCAGCCTGATGGGAAAGACTTAGCCAGGAAACGTTGCCCCGCAAGGTATCGCCATCACAGGTTAGCACCAGGTCCTCTTTCAAAATGTCGTCCGAAAGATAGTGATAGCTATATCGCAAAAGCGAGAGATAGTGGCGGCAGGTTTCATCCTGTCCGCACTCTGCACAGCGGAAGCGGAGGATCATCTCGGTACGGGGATCGTATAGCACCTCCACCCAGGCGCTGAAATAATCACGCTTATCCAGGGTGGGGAAAAAGCGCAAAAGGACGTTTCCTGCTTCATCTTGTGTGTGCCAATACCACAAATCCCCTTCCGACAGCGGTATCACTGCATGGTTAAAATACCAGCTATTAGAGCGGTCGTGGTAATCTTTACTGAAAAGCCGAGCCATGTTACATCCTTTTAAGTTAATCTGGTATTAGAGATAGGAACTCAGGTTTTTTGTCAATGTATTTATGCGCAGGCATTCCTCCATTTTTCAAGAGAGCCTAATTATAGGCGGGTCGATCTTTGCTGTCTGAAACATCGTCCCTACAGGACTCAAGCCATTGTGTAGCTATAGCTTACTATCTGAAAATTCCGTCCCGAAGGGACTCGGATTGGAAGCATTTTCATCCGTAATCATGAATCTTAACTGCCAAAGGAATAAACTGAAACACATAGCCATGGATGAGAGCTAAGATGCTGCCAATGAGTTCATTATCAAAATACGGGCGCAATACTTTGGGGGAATGCTTGATTTATGCAGATATTTTGTGGTTCGCTTCTGAATATCCTTTAGTTTTTCTTGCATAAGTTGAGTTCTTAGTATCTGTCAAGTCCTATGGCACCATGCCCCGCGCTCTTGCTTTGGACACGCAGCTAACTTGAGGCTAACTCGAATCTACTCGAAGTTTCGGGTCAATTCGAGTTAAAACCGGATTAAAGTCAAATTGAAGGCAAAGGCGGCCTGGGTGATATGTATATTGGGCAGATTGGGCCTGGATGAGCTTGTAAAAAGGGTTTGCCTGCCTGCCTTTTACGTATATACTGTATATAAAGCTTATCATTTTTGGCTTCTTGCTATGTCCCCTTGCAACAAACGCTTTGGAATTTTAACCTGATAGGGCCGGAAAGTCATGATGCAAAGATTCAAAATCATAAGGAAACAGCTATGGAAACTAACTTGAACCAGCACGAAGTCATCATCAAAAAAGCCTCCGGAGAAACAGAAGCTTTTGATGTAGGTAAACTGAAAACATCTCTTAAAAATGCCGGTGCGGACGGCGATGCCATCGCTGAAATTGCTGCCGATATCGAAAGCTGGGTTTACAGCGGCGCTACTACCGCAAAGATATATGCGCGAGCCTATAGAATGTTCAAGCAGAGAAGTACTTCCGGTGCTCTGCTCTATAAACTGAAAGAGGCTCTGAACAGCATGGGCCCCAGCGGATATCCTTTTGAGCGCTTCATAGCTGAACTCTTTAAAATGCAAGGATATGAAGTAAAAGTAGGGCAGATAATAGAAGGCGCTTCCGTGAGCCACGAAATGGATGTAATTGCTACCAAAGACAAAGAACAACATCTGATGGAATGTAAGTTTTCACACAATCAGGGAAAGAGTGTAAGCATTCAAGTTCCGCTTTACGTACACTCTCGGGTGAATGATATAGTAGAAAAACTTCAGGATGAGCAGCGCTACAAAGGTATGAACTTCGAGGCCTGGATAGTTACTAATGGACGTTTTTCACCAGATTCAATAGAATACAGCAGACTCAAAAAGATCAACCTTTTGGGATGGGATTTCCCTAAAAACAGTGGTCTCAAAGATTTGATGGAGCGACAAAGAATATTTCCCATTACCATTCTGACCCATCTCAATAAGAACGAAAAACAGAAGCTAATGGCCGAAGGCATTGTTACCTGTGCCCAGCTTATGCAGCAGCCTGGTAGATTGGATCAATTGGGCGTAAGCGAAGACAAGCAGCGCTCTGTAACCAGGGAGCTTGAAGAGGTAGCCAGGCTAAAAAAAAACGGTGGGGTAGAGTCCTCAGTGTAGCTTTATCAATATTCCAACACACAATCCTGACTGAGCTGTATCCAATAGCCTTTGCCGGGATGCATCTGCAGCAGGGTGCCTTGATTGTAGGATAGATCATCCTGCCTCAGCTCCAGCAGATAAGGCAGCACAGAGGCGAGCGCGGCATTTATAGCCATGGGAGTATCGGGAGTGTAGCCGATGAAGTTCCAGCCAGATTTCAGGGCAATAGCCTGAGGCTGAACCAGGCTGCCTGCGATCTCAAATGCGGCGGCATCTGAGACTTTTACGTAGTAGCCCAGGCAGGGATCGATATTGGTGAGGGTGTTGAAATAAGCCGGAAGATCGGGATTGTAGCTTTCGGTGAGGCTCTTGATCTGCTGTAGATGGGGAATCAGGTCGAGAATAGAGCCCGGCTCCTCTGGCATCACGTTGAAGCTGATTTGGTTCCAGCCGCTACTCAGTGAGATTTCCTGGAGGTCTGGCAGCTCGCCAAAGATGATCTGTAGTGGGGTAGAGGCATTGGAGCTAACTATTAGATTTTGGGCCAGGATATCTTCGTAAGAGGAAGTGCTGATCACAAGGTCATAACTGCCGGGGGAGAGATAGCGATAGAAAGTGCCATGGGCGGGATCTGTCTTAATAGTGCTGTAGCCATCATCGTGATTTACTACGGTGATGCTGGCGTCCAAAGGATTGCCCCAGGCGTCTTTGACCACACCGTGAATGCCGTATAATCCTGCTTCCAAAAAGCCCAGCAGGGCATCGTAATTATAATTCCAATAGTCGGGGAGGGTGCTGGCGGGAGGGTTTTTGGTGTTCGAAAGCTCTATGGTCACCTCGCGGGAGTGGGTGGCATAATTTGTCCAATCCTGTCTGTTGCCGGTGGTTACATACCATTGAGCGCCATTGGTGATGCCATTGTTTAGAAAAGTCAGATAGCCTGCCGGACTATGGGCCTGCGCACTGCTGGCATAGGCTCGGGAAATGCTCTGATACCAGGCGTCGTCGGCATGCAGGGCAGCTTGAAAGTCCCAGGGGTAATTCACCACTTCGGCTCCGCCATGGAAATTTGCCACCAGGCGGAAGCTCTGAGCCAGGGCGAGACCCATCATAAGCTGGGTCTCGGTCTGCAAGGCCTGCCCGCTGTATTGAGTGCCGGAGGGAGAGGGGAAATTACGGTTTAGATCGTAGCCATTCAGATTGTAACGGCGGGAGCCGGAAACGGTGTGATTGCCGCTGTAATAAGTGCCATCAGGATTGGCATTGGGATTTATCCAGATTTCGGCGTTATTTACCAGATTGCTCAGGCGTGGGTCTGTGGGATATCCGGAAAGCAGGGTGTCGATCAAACGCAGCATGAGCACATAGCCCACAGTCTCATCTCCATGCATGGTAGCGGTGTACATCAATTGCGGTTTGGGCTCTGAAAGGCTGACATTATCTGAGATTCTGGCAAAGAGGATTTTGCGACCGCCCACGGTGGTGCCGACATCCACGATCTCACAGAGATTGGGATAATCTGCGGCAAAGCCATACATCATCGCCAGATAGGCATCGTAGGTGGGATAGCTGTCCCAGGATCGCATCTGATCTGGATTTGAGGCCATCTTGGCTTCGGGATTGATGCCGGGATGGGGCAATATCTGATATGGCAGCCCCAGCTCTTTGAAGGCAGCCCACTGGCTGTCATTGGCATAGGCATAGACCTGATAGCCTTTGATATTGTCGATGGAGACTATTTGCCCCAGTTCGGGCAGGGAATCCATGTCCCGGAGTTCAAAGCGGAAGTAGTATTCATTTTGCTCACCCGCATGCAAAAGCATGAGGGTGAGCAAAATGGTAGATGTCAGTAGTAATTTCTTCATTTGGCGAGTGTTCCCTTACAGGCTATCACTTTGAAGAAAGCGCGGTTGTCCGTAGCATTTATTGGGTAAGAGCTATTTGCGGTGGCAGCCAAAATCTGGTATGCGCCATCAGGCGTATCCGAACTGTATATTTCATAATAATCCGCATGTAAGATGGGCTGCCAACTGAGCAGGAAGCTGGTTCCACTCTGGCTGATCTGCACTTCAGGCTGCTGCAGAGAGCTCAAGAGGCCGGCGTCTATCTCAATGGGCAGAGTGTTCCCGAACTCCTGGCCAAAATCTGCCTGCACGGTAGTCTGGGAATCGTAAATGGTATCTGCGGAATAAGAATAGACCTTGAAATAGATAGTCTCATTGGGCTCAGATAGTTGCACCAGGATGGTGGCATGAGCAAGTTGGCCAAAGAGCACGATTTCGGCTACACCGCGGCATTCATTGCCCACAAAGGCTGCTATCTGGTCATTGTTTTGGGCGGGAGAGCCCTCGATGCTGACAGTGGCGTAGATGGTAGCGGGGTTATTGGGATATAGCACCGGCTCCCAATTCGGAGTATCCACAGGCAGGACCTTGACCAGGGCCTGGTCGCTGGCTGAAAGCTCGCCATCACTAACTATGAAAGTAAGGGTTTCTGTCCCCACCCAATTCTGGGTAGCGCTGAGGGTCACCATCAGGCCGTTTATGCTGCTGAGCACGTTGCTACCACCTAAAATCTGAATTGTGAGTGGGTCATTGTCAATATCTTGAGCGTAATCTGCCATATTGATCAGCAAGCTGCCGTTTTTATCGAAGCTGAAGCTTTCGGGCAGATCGACCTGCGGGGGATGATTTGAAGCGTCAATCACTTCCATCATAGCATCCAGCTGGATGATAGGGTGCACCGGATCGTTTGAAGAGATGCTGATCAGAGCGTTGTAGCTGCCTTCATCCATGCCGGCGGCGGAGAAATTGGCTGTGATCTGAGTGGATGCGCCAGGGGCGAGGATACCTGAATTGGAGTTTAGGCTAAGCCATTCTACCGGAGGGCTGTCCTGTGTGAGGATGAAGGTGTTTGAAACAGTATGCGGGGCAGAATTGTAGTCATCTCCATTTAGAGTGTAAGACAGGGGAAGGTCTCCCACAAAGCTGGCTGGTATGCTTACATTTACTGTTGCTGTAGCGGTTTCATTGCCGTGAATAATACCCCAACTGCTTGAGCTTAAGCCAAACCAGGTGATAGTGTTATCCGTAATGGTAGCGGTTAAAGTTCCGGAGGAACAGGTCATCACGCTGGCGCTATTGATAGTTACACCAGCCGTAATATTCAGAATCACTTCTTTGATCCATTCGGTATCGGTACTTGCATTGTAGGCCGAAATTTCCCAATCTACGGTTGTTCCGGATTGATAGCTATCAGGAGCAACGCTCAGGCTACTTCCCGCTATGCTTCTATTGATATTGTGCTTTGTAAGCTGATTGCGAAAGGGAGTGAGGGCGATATTGAAGTTTAGTTCCTGGCTGCCGGTATTGCTGATGGTAAAGCTATCCGAACCCTGTTCTCCTATCAAAAGGCTGGCACTCACGCCATCTGTGTTCACGGCTATTGTGGGAGGAACGTAGCCGATTCCGCTCACAGGGATGTTCAAGGAGGGGCTGTTCGTCGCATTACTGGAGATTGCTATGTTACCGCTGTAGCTCCCTGCTGACCTGGGGTTGAATACTACAGTATAATCGTGGTAGCTGCTGGCGGGAATGCTGAAATTGATAGTATTACGTTCATTCTTGCTGCCAAGTTCAGCGCTCCTTTGGTTGATGCTGAATCCGGCAGGGGTGCTGATGCTGCCGGTGAGGGTGATATCTCCGCTATTGCTGATTCTCAAGCTTTGGCTGCTGCTTTGCCCTACTGGTATATCATCGTAGTTCAAAGCGGAGGGATTGGAGAAGATATTGGCTTCGTCCGTTGCTACGAGCTGGAAGGCCAGCTTGAGATTAGGACGATAGGTGGAAGTTGAGCCACTGGAAAAGTTATTAGTTTGGTCACTGGAATCACTGCGCCCAAAACGGTAACCGCTGGTAACAGTAGTATATTCAACAGTTCCTGATTGATTGTAGCTGTCAATCAACCCAAAGGCCGTATCCACCAGAATGTTATCGACTCCGTTCCATTCAAAAGGTGTGTTGAGCGTCATCATATTCCAGCCGGTTGTGGCAGGCTGATAACTGGCAAATGTAAACACAGTCTCCAAGCCAGTTTGAATCCAGCTTGATACATCTGTGGCCGAGGTATGTGCCATTCTCACAATGTAATTTGGCATAGACCGGCCGGGCAGCCCGGTCACATTGAAGCCCAGTTGGGTTATCATGGCAGAACCCGATAATCCGGCAGCATTGAGCTCGGCTGCGGTATATACGGCTTGTCCATGCAAGCTTTTATACCATACATTGATCGGAGATGCAGTTGAAGTGCTTGTATTGCTAGTGCCGTTACCGATGATTACTTCGGAAGGAACGATGGCGGTGGGCATAGCCTGTACTGTATTTGAGGGATCAGAAATACCGCCGGGGTAAACTGCGATAATGTAGTAACTGTACATTGTTTCGTTGGTTACCGCATTATCCTGATAACTAAGACCAGCAACGGTGGTCAGCAGGTTACCGTTCCTGAAGATCCGATAAGAACTGGGTGTTCCACCATTGGGAGTTTCCCAGTTAAGGTTTACCCTGCCATTGCCGGCCGTGGCAGTAAGGTTTTGGGCAGGGAAGAAGCTGCTGGGAGTGGTGGAGGCAGGGAAGATGATGTAATCCACCCAGGCGCAATCGTTTCCGCTGGATACTGAGACATCCTTGCTATAGGTCCAGGCAAGCTCTCTGCTGCCTGCGGCAAGCGGGTAAGAGGCCTGGGTCCAATCCACACTACCGGAGAAAGTACCCTGCTCCACGCCATCTACGTAGAATTTCAATTTATCATAGTTGTTTTCAGAAGACACCTTGTAGCGGAAGCTGACATTTCCGGCAGTACTAAGGATGCGGGTGGTCTTCATGGTGCTGCTTTGGTTATGCGATATGGCTCCGCTTTTTGCGGCATGTATGCCTTGGTAGGCACCGGTATTTACCACTGTCCAGGGCAGATTCCCTGCCATGATCCAAGGGAAAGAATTGAAGTTTCCCGTTTCAAAATCTTCCAAGATCAGGCCTACAGGGAGTGTTTCGGCTTTGTTCGCGCTGTAGGCTCCAGCTGTAGCATTGAAACTAAGGTTTATTAGGGTGCCGATAGGCATGGAAGCTGAAGCTGTAATGTTGAAGCTCAGGTTTCTGTATCCGTCTGCAGCGATGGCCGTAAAGCTGGCACTGCTGGTATTGATGGTGATGCCGGAGGTGATGCAGATAAGGCTGGCCGAGCCGGATGGGCTGATGGCGCCCCCTTCATTCAGGATAGGCATGGTGAGGGTCACGGTTTCCCCGGGATCAATCCTGCCATTGTTGTTACCGCTGGGGTCAGATATGCTGATGTTGCCAAAACTCAAAGCCGGCGCATTGATGGTGAGGTTAAATTCATGCGTCCAGCTATCGCTGCCGCTCACCATAGTGATGGCGAAATTCGCTATGGTGGCATCGGCTATATTATTGGCAATATTGAAGCTAAAGGCATTATTACGCAAGACAGAGGCGCCGGCTCCCAAAGAGCTAATGGTTTCAGTGGCATCGGTGATAGTGATGCCAGCCGTCGTGGTGCTGAGGGTAGCCGTTACATTAGATACCGCATTTGCACCTACGTTTTTGAAGGTGGTATTGAAGCGTCCGCTTTCGTTGTAATCTGGCTGATTGTTGTTACTGTCTGCATAGACCTTATTTTCCACCGTCATATAGGGGCCGCTGGCCGGCAGAATCTGGATGGTTTCCTGACGGGTAATCTTACCGCTGGCAGTGATTATCAGGTCTGCTTCGCCTACTGTGCTGAAGGGAGTAAAGCTGAGGTTGAGCGAGCCAGAAGCCGGAACGATGCCGGTGGCATAAAGAGTGCCGCCCATGGACAAAGCCACTCTGGAGTAGGGCTCAGCAGTTACGGTGACATTGTCCATACCCAGCATGACTGCTGCGGGGAAACTTGCTGTATTTACGGTGGGCACGCCATAGAAAGGCATCAGGGAAGGATCTCCCATAATGTGGTAGATTTCCCAATAGTAGTCTCTTCTGCTGCTACCGCTTTGCTGGACGGCCATATTGCCCATGAATACCGTTTCACCGGTAGTGCTGGCCCAATCCGACATATCGCCCGGAGCATGGAAATTGGCATCGTATGCTCCCAGTTTGTTGGGATCAAAGGCATGAGCAGCGGTTTGCGGAGTTTTGTAACCTACTGCCCAGTAATAATCTTCATTCCAATAGGTGCTGTTGATGCCACCGATGTAGGCGGCGCCGGCATTGGGTGCACGGATGATCGCTTCACCAAAGCAGGGTGAGCTGTAATTGAATTCATTGGTGATGCAGCAATTACCAACGGCCAGGAAGGGTTTATTGACATTGGTCAAAGCGGTCATGTGTGCCGCTGTGAAGCTTGGATTGTGCCATGAGGTCTGGCTGCCGTGAGCGGTGTAATTCAGATAGCCCCGGCCTTGGGCAGCATTGGCGCGAATCTGGCTGGATGAAGATTCCGAAGCAGGATAAAGATAGTTGTTTGAAGTGATGCCATGCGCGCTGTTGAAGTAGTGCGTAGTGGCATAGTTGATAGCGCCATTGCCATGGGTAGGAGCCCAGCTTGCATCGACGCCGGCGATCAAGACGGTCTTGCCCAGATAACTGAGATCGGGCATGGAGGTTTGACTGAACATCAAAGTTTTATTGATCACGTTTTGCAGCTCGGTGCTGTTGCTAACAGAGAATCTGCCGTGATACATTTCCGGAAGATAATCTGTACCGCTCAGCCTTACATAGCTGAAGTCTGTGATGTGACCGGCTGTCTCTCCCGAAGCGGCGGTAACATTGTTACCACTGCTGCCATGATCTCCCACGATTATCAGGTAAGTGGGCGCCGGATCATTGGCAGTGGCTGAGTTCCAAAGGCCTTGCATATAGCTCTTTATCGCCGTTGTACTATTGGCCAGATCCGCAGAGCTGCCTACGGTAACAAGGTTTACAATGAAGCCCTGCTTACGTTTCCAATCTATATAAGTCTGCATGGTGCTCACATAAGCGGGAGGGCAGAGTATGAGCATTTTGGTGGGGTAGCGCACCAGGTTATCACGGCTGGGCTGCCAATTGAAGATAGTCTTGGCATAAAGCCGCTCAAACTCATAAGATGCGGTACGTGCTCTTAGTTCCCGATTAGCAGCCAGGTCCGGCTGTTCATAGCTTACCTTGATTTCGGCCTCAAGGCATACTTTCATCTCGGCAGTTACAGGGTTGTAACGAACAGGCTCGAAGCTGATAGAAAAGAGTCTCACTCCCCTGAGCATGCCAAGCTCTTCCACATGAAAAAGCTCTGCATCCAGAAGGGAATTTTTCCGATAGATGTTGCCTTTGATATCAAAGGGAATCTGGCTGATATCGGCAGATTTTGATATGGGTGCCTGAGCGGGCAGGATGCGGCTGATGAGTCCAGATTCTTCAGCGCTGATGGAGATATCTTCTTTGCGCAGGATATCAAAGCTGAGCCTGGCTCCCAAAGGAACTGCTATGATGCGGTTTGAGCTGGGAAGCTGAGGCTCTCCGATGCGCTGAGTATGTCCATAGCCATCTATAGATAAGCGGGTAAAATCTCCGCCTCTGGTTTGGATAAATTCAAAATCAAGTGATCCCACCTTATACAATACATTAAATCCAAAATCGTTGTTGTCTGTCAAAGCGGTCTGGCTACCTTGTCCGCTGAGCATAAGCTGGCGGGTTTGAGCCGTGAGCAGAGTAAGAAAACTGAAGATTACAAGAATCAACAGCAGCTTTTTAAGGCAGGATTTACCTGACATAATGTCTCCTTCTTAATCAAAGAATAGCTTGTGCATAACAGCATATATTCAAGATAGCACAGGCATCAGAGCCTGCGGCAAACCTGCTGGAGCACATTAACTCTGTGAATAATAATATGTAGAGATACAAGAAGCAATTTGCATTCCCAAATATGATAAGAATGATAGCCCCCTGGCAGGAGGCTATCGATTGCCTGGCTATGACCTATACTACTGAAAGTATTTTTTTAGCTTTTCCTGGGCTGTTACCTCTACGTAGCGTTGCTCGCCATCAAAGCCAAATCTTAATTCCAGAGTCTGATAGGGTAAAAAGTCCTGGGCTATTTCCGGCCACTCTATCACTGTGATCCCGCTATCTATCATATCCAGCAGCCCCAAATCCAGCAGTTCGTCTTCATGTTTTAGGCGGTAGAGATCGAGATGGTAAAGCGGAAACCGGCCACAATGGTATTCTTTAAAGAGCACAAAGGAGGGGCTATCGATATCCTCGGAGATGCCCAAAAAGGCACCCAGAGCCTTCACGAAGAAGGTCTTGCCGCTGCCCAGCTCGCCGAACAGGGAGATTATAGCTCCCGGGCCTATGATCGGGCCGATGTAATAGGCAAGGTCTATAGTGTCTTGTTCACTGTTCAAATCTATTCTTTTAGTCATGATTTTCTCCTTAAGGAATGGCAGAGAGCTCCAGGATATGCTTTATTATAAAGCTTCTTTTGAGGTTCTATCTGCTTCAATCCTTAAAAGACATGATACGTCAAAAACTAAGGCAGGCAAACAAGTATTTTAGGCTGTGCGCTACATACTGCGTTTAGGATATATGCTGATATCAGCCCGATACGGCCTTTCTCCTTCTTTCAAGCTGCGAGAGAGCTTGTCCAGCAATTTACTGCGAGTCTGTCTGATCCGGGCAGGGACTGAGATATCGAAGAGGGTGCTGGCCAATTCGATATTATCTTTGTCCCAGACTTCGGCCAGAAGCCGGAGCGAGACCTCGCTATCAGTATGATTTTCCACGGTATAGCCCAGTTCGATATACTGCGAGCCCCAGTCGTCAAAACTGAGCTCCGAGATAGTTACGCTGGCCACGGTTTTCTGATGATCGCGCCGCTGCATCCAGATGCCAAAGGCCACAGCCAATAGTACCAGCAGGATGATGCTCCCCTTGAGTTTGTGGCGAACCGGCCAGGTCATGCGGTCAAAGCTTCTCATATCTCAGCTTTATCAAAAATCAAACTGCCAGCCGGCAAAAAGGTGGTGTTGCCAATCATCTTGCTTCAGGCTATCCAACCCCAGCAGCAACTTGTGGTGTGCCAAAAAAAGAATATGTACATTGCTGGAGATCTGGTATTCATGGCTTAGATCTCCTTCAAACCAATGAGCGCTGGCGTCGTTGATCATGCCGGCGAAGATATCATGATAGTTATCTTGCCAATTGTTGCCGTAGGAGCCACGTTTGCGCCAGGAAAGCTGGGTATTCCACTCGCAGTATTTACGCCAGGGGACATTGGCTTCCAGGCTGATATCCAGGACGTTTGAGCCCTGTGCATAACCCAGGGGGCGTCCGTCATGAGAATACATGGTGTGATTCAAAAAGTGTGCATAGGTAAAAGGGCGCACTGCCGTGGCTTCCAGGCTGAATCTGGCGATATCCGTGGGGATACTGAGGCCGCCCTGTATCGCATATTTGTTTCCCCACCAGGAGGTGAAGAACTTGCTATAGCTAAATTCATCCAGCGCAAACTGGGCATATAAAAGCAGGTCACTCGGAATTATTTGATTGATACCCATATAGATCATCACGTTGTCCCGATCCCAGAGATTGTGCTCCACAGCCCGCCAGAAGCTATTGGGCAAAAGGTAATTCAGATCCAGACTGCGATTGCCATAAACCACGGTCTCTCCGGCAAAAAGCTCGGTATTTTCACAGGGGTAGAAGCTAAGCTGATGCAGGGCGATATACTTCTGCGGGTAATTCCGGACATCGATGTATTCATTGTCATGAATGCTGTATGTACTATCCGCCTTCAGGCTGGCGTGAAGCATGCTGAGCCGGAAAGCCCCTATTTGCCCCTCGACCAGGAAATAGCCATAGTCGTTTACTTTGTCATTCAGGATAATGCTGCCGCTGATGGTATTGCCGATCTGAAATCGGCCTCTTCCGATGGCAAGCGTGCCCAGATCGTGATAGTAGCCGATTTCGCCACTGAGATTATCCAGCTGAATCTGGTCTTTAGTCCGATTGCTATATCCGTCTATCAGGGGATCATCGTCGGCGGCATCCAGATCACCTAAAAAGGCGCCGTTGTACCAATGCGTGCTCAAACGCAGATTTTCTGCGATCCTGGCGCTCAGCCGCCAGCCTTTGTAAAGGAAGCTATAGTCAGTTTCATCCCTGAAATCCGCTTCAAAGCCGGCCAATACGTTGATATCTGCGGCCAGTGGACCGTATCTGTAGGACAGGAAGTTCTGCTTTGCGGCTCCTGGCAAAAAAGCTTCTATGAGCGAGTCCCTGAATATAGTAAAAGAAGCAAGGGGGTGGCTCAAACCTTCTTGCTGAGGCAGATAATCGTGTTCATAGGCGTACGGATTTTCATCCAGCAGGCTATGACGCAGCTGAGAATGCAGTTGATATTGGAAAGCTGAACCAGTCATCTGGGCATGCCCAAAGCTGCAGCCCAGACAGAGCAATATCAGGCCCAAGCTAACACTGCATTTACATATCTTTCGCATCATCCTCACTTAGTCCCATGTAATGTAAACGGTGTACTATCAGTTCTACCTCATGAAGGCTAATCTTCAGTTCCCGGGATATCTCTTTGTTTGTCCATCCATCTGCTAAAAGGCGATTGACTATCTTGCAGAGTGTATCCATATCCAGGCTTGCCTCGCTTTCCTGTATATCCTGTTTGGTTTTTTTGTCAGTTTTTTTGAACTTACCAAATATCAGACAAGCCAGGATCACGAAGATCGCTACAAATACAGCGATGGTAAGCAGGATATACCTGCTGGCCAATTCCGCCATCGAGCTCAGTAAGCTGGGTTTTTCCACAAAAACTTCCTCGGGCGGGAAGGCAAAGATAATCGAATCCTGCATAGGCGTTTCGATAATTTCCACATCTGGCTCAGCGCTTGACGGCAGTTCAGCTTGCAGCCCGTCTTCCTCTCGTATAAGGGCAGCTTCCGGTTCTTCAGCGCCTGCCTGCAAGTCTTCGGGTTGAAAGCCGCTGCCAGGGTTCAGCAATTCCTGAGCGGCAGGATAGTAAGAGCTATATTCAGGAATCATAGCCAGCTTTTGGGCTGCACGTGAGCTACCTCTTTCGATCAGCAATTCTCCCCAATAGTAGAGGATATCATAATGATTTGGATGGTCGATAGACAATTTTTCGTATTCTATATCGGCACTTGCCAGGCGTCCTTTGTCAGCCAGGAACCTGGCGATAGTGAGTCCTTCTTTTTTCTGCCGGGTAACTTTGAGGAAATCGATCACCAAAGCTTTGACATCGCTAAGCTGCATGGTGAGGTAGCGTAACTGGATCGAGCTGTTGATCTTCAAGCCATCTTTGATGGGTTCTATCTGATCTAAAAAGGTGCCTCCGAGATTGTGGGCAGGAACTTGACCATCAAAATCCTTAATCGTAACATAAAAGTCATTTCCCTGTTGATTAACCTTGAAATCAACGTCCTGATCCATCATCAAGACCAGTCTGCAAACCGTTCCGCTATAGTCCTCGGCGCGTATGCTCCGGATCGAAACCGCGAATAACGCAGAAGTGCTCAGCACCATAATTATGATTAGCAAGCGTTTCATCATAACTCCTTTTTATTTTTTATTTTATAATACTACAGTCTTAAATTCGGGATTTATTATTTGAGCGGCATCCAAGGCGATTTGCAGCTCTTCATTTGTGGGGATTACCAGGATCGTGGTAGGGGAATAAGCCTGGGAAATGATTCCTGCGTCTCCTCCCACCTTCCGGTTCTTTTCCTGGCTGATGTGGATGCCGATATTTTCCAGTTTACTACAGATGCGTTCTCTCATCTTCACGGCATTTTCTCCTATACCACCTGTAAATACTATTCCATCCAGTTTGATCAGGTTTGCGGCATAGGCCCCGATGAATTTTCGGATGCGGTAAGCATAGGTATCCAGGGCTTGAGTGGCGTCTTTATTGCCTTGTTCAGAGGCTGCTTCGATATCACGCAAATCACTGGAGATTCCGGAAAGCCCCAAAAGTCCACTTTTTTTGTTGAGTATATCGTGAAGCTTTTGACGATCAAAACCGCGCTCTTCCAGATAGAAGATGATGGAGGGGTCCAAGTCTCCGCTGCGGGTGCCCATCATCAAGCCTTCCAGCGGGGTAAAGCCCATGGAAGTATCGATGGATTTGCCAGCTTGAATAGCTGTGATCGAAGCCCCATTTCCCAAATGACAGGTGATGAGATTGGTATTTTCCGGGCTGCGCTTCATCATGGTAAGGGCTAACCCGGCTACAAAGCGATGGCTGGTGCCATGGAAACCATAACGGCGGATGCGGTATTTATCATAAAATTCTCTCGGGATACCATACAGGTAAGCACTGGGTGGCAGACTCTGATGAAAAGCGGTATCAAAAACCGCAACTTGGGGAATTCCGGGGAAGACACGCTGGGCTTCGTGAATTCCGATGAGATTGGCAGGATTGTGCAAAGGAGCAAGCTCGCAATTTTCTTTTATAGCTTCTATGACCTGAGCATCTATCAAGACAGACGCGGAATATTGCTCTCCGCCATGCACTACTCTATGCCCCACGCCTTGAATCTCAAACGTGCTGGCAATGATGCCTGCATTTTTATCCAAGAGGGCTTTGACCATCAGCTCAAAGGCTACTGTATGATCGGGGATATCCTGAACTGTTTCCAAGACCTTTCCCTTTGCCTTCTGAGTGATTTTACCATCCGAAAGACCAATCCGCTCGATCAATCCTTTTCCCAAACTGCATTGTTGAGGCATTGCATAAACTTCATATTTCAGTGAGCTACTACCACAATTTACCACGAGGACATTCATTCCAAAACCTTCTTTTTTCGATTGTTAGCAGGGCTTAGAGCTACATTTAGCTTATCGTAAAGGCTCTAAAATCTACTCTACTTGCATTGTTTTTGAGATGCTGAAAAATGGCAAGGACTTTTTGATAAAAAAAAAGGGTAACCGCTCGGCTACCCTTTTTTAAGGACTGCATTAATTATTTGTTGTAAGTGTTTTACTTACTCTGTTACTTCCACAGCTTCTTCGGCTGTTTCTTCTGCTTCTTCTACAACATCTCCGGCTTCTTCCATGACTTCTTCAGTCATAACTTCTTCGGTAGGTTGTTCTTCAGGTTTTGGTTTGCAAGCACTCATAGCGAGCATTCCAAGCATCATCATAGCAACTAAGGCGATTAAAAGAACTTTTTTCATTGATTCCTCCATAAGCATTATTCCCGATTTTCGGGCATCACTTAGGTTTTATTTTTTTGGGTTGTTTTGGGCATATAAAAAACAATTGCCGCATTGGTTATTCGAAGGCTGATATGGCTTTGATGGCCAGCTCTTCCTTCTCACAGTCCTTAGGCACGACTATATACTTTGCATTATTGGTGACACATTATACAAGCAGGATATCTTGGCAAGTTATTTTTTTTAATCTGCCTCATATAAGGTAAAATTAGCGATCAGAACTTGCTATATTTATATATACTTAGACAGAAGAATCCAGGCCTGGGCAAGCGTTGGGATTTGAGGCTTCTGGAGCTTCAGAGGGCAATGTCTATTCCCAGGTGTATCATCCCCAAGCCTAAGT
>JALNWR010000016.1 GCA_023230795.1 Candidatus Cloacimonadota bacterium | reverse complement strand
GTCGTTGAAGGTATTCGAGTTTCGGAATACCGGAAACATATCCTGCAGGTCCTCTTCTCCAAAATCCTCGTCTTCTTCAATGAATTTCTCCAAAGGGCATAATACTCCGGATTCGATATACTTCGCAGCCCAGCTCTCAAATACCTGAGCGATATCAGGCTGCTTTTTGGCCTGGATCGAGGCCATCAATTTTTGGGATAAGGCGGTATAAGAGCTGATGGGATTCGCTACCACCTCGATCTCATCCTGAGTGCGGTTAAATTCCATGATCATCTGGGTAAGAGTATCCCCCAAGGGGCCACTCAAACCATGCCAAAACGTAATCTTGGTCTTTCCAGATGTCAGAGTTTTTCCACAAGCGCCTAAAAGCAGGCTGATTAAGATCACCGCAATCATTACTCGTCGCATATATTCTCCTGATATAATATCAATCTTAGGTATAACGCACAGCGCTTTACAAGATTAGAGCAAGACTCTGAGTTTACGCAAAACAGTCAATCTTTTTCTGAGAGTGCCTGCCAAATACAAATGCAAATAAGCAAATCTAAAGCAATCCTGTCCCATGCTGAGGCCTTCGCAGGGTAAGCCGAAGATGCGATCCCGATACTCTCCTTCATCAGGATTCTTGCCTGTCATTTCAGCTTAAGGCTAACTCGGTTTTAACTCGAATCTACTTGAGCCCTCGAGTAGATTCGAGTCGAAATTGCGTTAGAAGCAAGTTTATTTATCAAGAGCGGAATGCTCGCCCTGGTTTATCTTCTATATCTTCAAGAGGGAAAAGCTTGAAGGAGCTACTTCAAAGCCCGGTATATATGTTGCGTTTTGGAATGAACCTTGCATACTTTAATATAGAGATAAAACTTAAGATATAAAAGGTTGTACTATGAAAGCACTTTCACTTAGTCTTGTCATGATTTTCACGGTTGTGGCGCTCGCGGCGGGAATTACTAACAGTTATAGTTTCACAAGTCCAGAATTTGTGCAAACACAGCAGGGCATCAGCATTAGTCTGGATGGCACCCGAAGTTTTGGTAACCCAGGTGAACCTGATTTACCCTGGTTTGGTTACAAATTACTATTACCGGTAGGCTCTGAGGCCCGGGAAGTGGTGGTGAAGCGTTCTGGCGAGATTCGCTATAGCCTGGAAGACATCATAATTCCAGTTCAAACCCAATACCCTCTTTCTCATAAAAAGATTGAGGCCTGGGACGAGCCTGCAGACGAGATATATCTCGCAGATGCGGTCTTCCCTGGTAAGGCTGATAAGGGCCTTAGAACGGAATTTATGAATGGACATCCCATAGCCTTTGGAGCGGTTTCTCCCTTTGATTACAATCCCCGGGAAAACGAATTGGTATTTTATTCCAGAATCGATGTACAGGTAAACTATACAAGCACATTCAGAGCAACGGCAGCAATGAATTTGCTCAAAAAAGATGCCTTTACGGTTGAGCGGCTCAAAACAAGTGTGGACAATTTCTTCCAGATCCCGCAGTACAGCTTTGTCAGGGATTCCGGATACGAATATCTGATGATCATCGATGGAGCCAAAACTGCACAGTGGCAGCCTTTGGCGGATTTTTATATGAACCGCGGCATCTCTGTAATGTTGCAAGCTGTAGATCAGATAATTGTAAATTATGACGGTCAGGATGAGCAAGAAAAGATTCGCAATTTCATCATAGATTTTTATGCTGAAAATCCTTTGCGTTATGTGCTTTTGGGTGGGGATACCGATGTGATTCCGCATCGTGGATTTTATGTGAATATGGGTTCAGGAAATACCGATGCTGATATTCCTGCGGATATGTATTATTCCTGTCTGGATGGGAATTGGAATTATAACAGCAACTCTTACTGGGGTGAAGCCCAGGAAGCCGATCTTGCTCCCGAGCTTGCTTTGGGTAGGATTTGCTATAACAATAATGCAGAAATAGCGAATCAGATCAATAAGATTTTTATGTATCAGGTGGCTCCTGTGGAAGATCAGATCAAAAGCGCTGGCTTTGTAGGAGAATGGTTGTGGGACGGACCTACCTGGGGTGGAGATTATATGGATGAAATGATCGGCGGCTCCAGCTCTCACGGTTATACCACGGCAGGAGTTCCTTCAGATTGGGATATAGATACTCTTTACGATCGCAGTTATGGTAGTGCAGATTCCTGGGGCGCATCTCAAATTCGTCCCTTCCTTTCCAATGGTGCAAATCTGGTAAACCATTTGGGGCACTCATATACTAATTACAATATGAGGCTATCAAACAGTCAGGCTACAGCTGCCAGCATTACAAATGACGGTGCAGCTCAGAACTTTTCCATATACTTCACTCAAGGTTGCTATGCGGGCAGCTTTGATAACAGAGGCACAGAGCCTAATTCTTATTCGGACGACTGCATCACAGAAAAGTTTACCAGTCTGCCCACATCCGCTGCCGGCATGATCTCGCATTCCCGCTATGGATGGGGAGTGCAGGGTTCTACTAATGGAGCCAGTCAATATTTCCACCGGGAGTATATTGATGCCATTTTTGGTGAAGATATTCATGCTCTGGGCTACACCCTGGTAGATTCTAAAATCGATAACATACCTTTCATCACAGGTAGTCCGGTGATGTATTGGGTAAGTTATGAGACCAACCTTTTTGGCTGTCCTGTAACCAGCATCTGGAGCGATACTCCCTCTACAATGACGGTGAATCTTCCTTCGACCTGGCTGGTGGGACTAAACCAATATACGATTCAGACTAACGCCCCCAATGCTCAGATCAAGATCAAGCAAGATACCAATACCTTGTATGAAGGCTTTGCCGATGAAGCTGGCACTATATATGTCAATATGCTGACAGGCCTTCTTCCCGGAAATTACATGATCTACCTTTCCGCTCCAAACTATTATCCCAGCAGTCACAGCATCTTTGTAACTGCCAGCGACATGCCCTACATAGTGTGTGAAAACGTGATTAACTCTGACGAAGATGGTATCCTGCACACTAATGAAATTCTCAATCTTTCCATATATATCAAAAACTTGGGCATGGTAGATCAAGAAAACGGTGGCTCTATCACCCTTAGCAGTGAATCTGACAACATTCATATTCTGCAGGGAACATACAGCTTTGGTGCCGTAGGGATAGCGGACAGTCTGTATTTGGATAATGCTTTTCAGATAAAGATCGTGGGCACTTATGCAGATCACTCACTGGCTCCTTTGACCTTCGTCTGTAGCTATGATGATTTTGAGACAGAGTCTTTTCATTGGTTGCAGCTGGCTGCTCCGATTTTGGATATATCAAATTATATCGTTAACAGCGCTGGCCCCTTTGTAATGCCAGGCGATACGGTAGATATCAGTTTTAATGTCCAGAATTCAGGTAGTGGTACAGCTTTTAGTCCGATGATGATACTATTTTCCGGCGACAGCACGGTAAATACCAGTGTCTATGATCTATCTTTACCTGCTGCAATACCCGGAGAAATCCTCGAAGTTTCCAATGCCTTTTCGGTAAGCATATCTGAGGCTGCAGAACTCGGAACCAACGTTTCGGTTTCTTACATGCTTTCTGCCGAGAACGGCCCGGTTGCTGAAGGTAGCTTTCTCATTCATATAGGGATGATGAATTACGATTTTGAGTCGGGTTTGCAGGATTGGCATAGTGTGCAGCTCAATCAGAGCTACATAAATCAGTGGCATCGCAGCAGCGCCAAAAATGCCACAGACGGTGGTAGTTATTCCATGAAATTTGGCGGATCGGGCTCGGGTCAATATTCATCCAGCTCCTATGGTGCTTTGATTTCTCCTCAGATGAGTCTGGGCACGAATAGCACGCTCAAATTCCAGCATTGGATGGACGCTGAAAACCATGACAGTTATCCTGCTTATGCTTGGGATGGCGGCAATGTGCAGATCTCCGTGGATGGCGGAGCCTGGGTCTTGATCGAGCCAGTAGGCTCTTATCCTCACCAAATCTACAATAACCCCGCTTCTCCATTCGCCACTGGAACTCCGGTTTATTCCGGTAGCTTCGGTTGGGCAGAAGCAGAATTTGATCTGAGTTCGTATTCAGGACAGGTGAAATTCCGTTTTGTTTTTGGAAGTGATGCCTATGTGACTGGCGATGGCTGGTATGTGGATAATATCCGTCTCGAAAGCGAGCCTACATCTACTACAGACCCGATTTCTGTGCCGGTAGTCCTGAGTATGGATCAGAATTTTCCCAATCCCTTTAACCCAAAAACTAATATCAGCTTTTCACTGCCCCAGGCTCAATCGGTTGTCCTTAACGTTTACAACCTCAAGGGTCAATTGGTGAAAAAGCTAATTGATGCCACTATGCCTGCGGGGCCGACTATGATTAGTTGGGATGGCACAGATGATAATGGCAATACAGTCTCCAGCGGTATCTATAGCTATCGCTTACAAAGTGGCGGGAAAAATATCACCCGCAAGATGATGCTAATGAAATGAAGAAATACCTTATCCTTACCGGAGCAGGAATAAGTGCTGAATCCGGAATCAAAACATTTAGAGACAGCGGAGGCCTCTGGGAGAACCACGACGTTCAGCAAGTGGCCAGTCCCCAGGGTTTTCAAGAAGACCCCAAGCTGGTCTGGCAGTTTTACAAAGATCGCTTTAATCAAAGCCTTGCAGCAGAGCCTAATACGGCACATTATGCTCTCAAAAAGCTGGAAGACCATCTGCAGGATCACTTTCATCTGATTACCCAAAATGTAGATGGCCTGCACAGCCGAGCCGGAAACGAACGGGTCATTGAGATGCATGGCAGCTTGAGCAACGCTTTCTGTTCATCCTGCCGTGCCAGTTACCGTCTTGCAGACCTTGATCTTAGCTGTGATATTCCTTCTTGTGAAAAGTGTGGCAACAGCCTGCGGCCTGACATAGTCTGGTTTGGCGAAATACCCTATTCCCTGTATGAGATAGAGCAGCTATTGAAGGAGTGTGACGTATTTATGGTGATCGGAACCAGCGGTTCGGTATATCCGGCCGCGGGTTTTGTGATGACGGCAAAGCTCTTTGGAGCGCATACTGTCGCCGTAAATTTGGATAGACCCGATAACCTCGGTTTTATAGACGAGCTGCATCAAGGAAAGTGCACCCAGATGCTACCAGCTCTTGTAGATAAAATCTTAAGTAAATAGTAATGGATGAAATATTCTTTGGACCCGATTTTCTGAGCGATGAAGCAGAAGTAGCGCAGCTGAGCCTCAAAGAAGGAGAGCTGCGCGAGGTATCTGTCCTGTTTGCCGATATCAAAGGTTTTACCAGTATCTCCAATCTCTTTGAGCCGGAGATTATTCACGGTAAGATGGATGAGATCATGAAGATATTCAGCCGTTGTATCAATTTCTACGGCGGCTTTGTGGATAAATACATGGGTGATGGGATTATGGCTTTGTTCGGTGCCAAGAAAGCCACCGAGCAGGATACCCAAAGAAGCATTCTGGCGGCTATAAAGATGCAGGAGCAGCTCACGCTGTACAATAAACTTTTAGCACGTGAGCCTGGCTTTGAAAACCTTGAGCTGGGCCTGAGGATCGGCATCAATACGGGCCTGGTTTCTGTGGGCAAAGTGGGACAATCCCGAGAAGGCGACTTTACCGTATATGGCCCCGAGGTGAATCTGGCCAGCCGCATGGAGAGCAATGCCCCTGTGAATAGGATCATGCTGCCCAAAAGCGCCATGCAGCTGGTAGATGATATCTTTGATTTTGAAAGTTATGGGCCTGTATCCGTCAAGGGTATGGACGAGCCTATAGACTGCTGGTTGGTTATAGGGCAGAAGACCGAGGCAAGACTCACTCCCAAAAGCGTGTTTATCGGAAGAGAAAAAGAGATGCAGAGCTTGATTGAAACATATCAAAAAGCCAAAAGCAGCTCTCAGATTTTGGGGCTCAAAGGAGATGCTGGCATCGGTAAAAGCAGACTGATTCAGGAGTTTTCAGCCCATGCGGAAAATGCCCTGATACTGCAAGGAGCTTGCTCTTCGATCAGCCCGAGTCCCTTCAATCTCTTCAGTAAAATCTTTGAAAATCACTTTCAGATCAGGCACAATTCCGAAGCCAGGCAAAAGAAAGAGCGTCTCGATGAAGCGCTCAAAGCTTTGGCAGAAGAAAGCTCAAATCCGGATGAAATCCTGGATAGCCTGCCTTTGATAGGTCTGTTGATGCAGATTCGCTATCCCGATCCCCGTGTGGAGCAAAAAGGGAAGGACTTGCTGAATCACCTGATGCGGGCTGTTGAGATTGTGTTTCTATCCATCATCGCCAAAGCCAATAAAGCCGGGCAGGGCATCATCCTTATTTTAGATGATATCCATCTCGTGGATGAAGCCAGTGCTCAGGCTCTTGATTTTCTGTTGGCAAAGTTTGCCATTCAGAACACCGGAATCCTCATCCTGCCTATGTATCGTCTGGACTACAAAATCCTTGGCTGCATCACAGATCATCCCGCTTTTCAAGAGCTGGAGCTTATCGCCCTCGATCAAGAAGATATCGATGAATTGCTCAGTCACTATGCTGCGGATATGAATCTCTCAGAGGAGATTCAAAAGAAAGTGAGTAAACTCTCCCATGGCAATCCCTTCTTTTTGGAGGAGTGGTGCAATTACATTGGCAATCTGCCCAAAGCTGATCTGGATGAATATCCTGTGCCGGGGAATTTGCACGCTTTGATCTTATCACGCCTGGATAATCTGCCGCAAAACCTGAGAATGATCCTGCATAAAGCCTCAGTGATCGGGCAGGAATTCTTTGTGGAGATACTGCGCCAGGTGGAAGCCAAGCTCAGCGATCCGGTAAACGTGGAGGTCACCCTGGCTGATCTGGAAGAGCATTCTCTGATCATGCGGATGCTGGGCTTTGATTTTTCCACATACTTTTTCAAGCACATCACCACCCGGGAAGTGGCTTATCAGACCCTTTTGCATCAAAACCGTAAGATGCTGCACCAGCTTACCGCAGAGGCTATAGAAGGCCTGTTTGCTGAACAACTGGATGAGTTTACCTTTGCTCTGGCCGAGCATTATCAAAAAGCGGAGATGCCACAGAAAGCCATCCCTTATCTAAGTCTGGCGGTGGATAAAGCTGCCAGGGTCTATGATAACGACCTGGCTTTGAAATTGGGAGAAAAGCTACTTGCCCTGCTGAGTGACGGCTCTGAAAAGACGGCTCTGTTGATCAAACTTGCCGATATCCGCTGGCTCACGGGAAATTGGGAGGAAGCAGGCGCTCTGATAGAAGCTGCGGAATCCATCTGCCCAGAAGGCTCGGTACAAAAGTGCGACATTCACAGATTCATGGGTGTAGCAGCCTTCTTTATGGGGGACTTTGAATCTGCCTTAAGCGAGTTTTCCGCGGGCCATGCTCTGGCCGAAAGCCTGGGAGACCAGCTGCAAATCTGTATATCAGAAAGTAATCTGGGGATATGGTACCAACATCACAAGCACTATATCCAAGCTCTGGAGCATCATCATAAAAGCCTGGCTCTGGCGGAAAGTTTGAAGCAAACGCAGCGCCAGGCCAAGACGCATTCCAATCTCGGTCTTATCCATCTGGAATCGGGGGATTTTGATGCGGCCTATGAGGCTTTTAAGACCAGCCTTAAGCTTAGCGAAGAGCATCAATTTCTGAGGGATGAATCCATCGCTTTGGGTAATCTGGGCTGGGCCTGCCTGAACGCCAAGCGCTTTGACGAAGCCGGAGATTGGCTGATGCGCAAGCTCGACCTTGCCAGGCGGATGAACGATAAACTGGAGATCATTAAAGCCCTAGGTAATTTGGGTAACTTGCACTTTGATCAAGAGCAGTACGCTCTGGCTTTACCTTATTATGAAGAGAGCCTGACTCTCAAAAAGCCCTTGGGAAATCAGCAGGAGATAGCAAGCAGTCTGGAAGCCATTGAGCTTACCCAGGCCAGGCTTGAAGCTCAAGAGACTAAATAAGGGAAAGAATCCTTATCGGCTGGGCTTTTTATTGGACTTTAGCAGCTTTCCTGGTAAAGAGACCACTTTTCTGGATGAGGTTTGATGCCACTATCAAGCTGAGCCCCAGAATCGTGGCAGGATGAATAGCTTCAGCCAAAATGCTCCGTATCAGCAACAGCGAGAGGAAGGGAGTGATAAAGATCAGATTCGATATCTTCGCTGTATTCTCGGTTAGTTCCAGAGCTTTCAACCACAATACAAAGGTAAGCCCCATCTCAAATATCCCTATCCATGTTCCGGTAAGCAGGGCCTGAGGAATCAAGGCTCCTGGATGCAAGATCGGAGCCTTGCTCAATAAAACAAAGAGCAAGATCAAGATGAAGCCATCCAGGAAGTTGTACATCAGCTTCACAGTGCTCTCACGCTTGTCTTTCAGGCTGATGACCCAATACAAAGCCCAAATCACGGAAGATCCCAGGGCCAGAGCAGTGCCCAGAACGTCATCAAACTGCAGCTTCTGAATCTGTCCTTTGGTGGATATTATCATCACGCCAATGAAGCTGAGCAGAAGCATCAGCAGGTCTTTGATCCGGAAACTTTCTTTTAGCAGTAAGACCGAGAAAAGGGAGAGCATTATAGCCCAGGTGTAATTTAAGGCTTGAGCTTCCTGTGCCCGCAGTCTGGAATATGCGCTGAAAAGCAGCACATAGTAAAGGAAGGGATTGAGCAGCCCGGCAGGGAGTGATTTCAGACAATGAGCCGGCAGCTTGCGAAACGCAGCAGGATTTGCGATAGCATTGTAGAAGATCAGGAACAACGAGGCTATCAAAGCGGAAAACAGTAACATGCCTGGGGGTGTGAAATGAATCAGCCCCAGCTTGAACGCGGTGGATGCGCTGCTCCAGGCCAAAATAGCTAGAGCGGCAAAGATATAGCTTCGGCTTTGCTGTTTCTTCATCACAGTATAAAAATAAGGGGGCGGAATATCCACCCCCGGTTTCATAAATCTTCTATCTTAAGCTATTTTTGATTTTGCAGTGATTGTAAAATCTTGGTATATGTTTCTCTAAGGGCATCATTATTAGTCTGTGATGCACCCAGGATGATGAATTGGACTGGATCTGGATTGGTATCGTTCCACTGATACCACTTCTGAGCGTATGTAATAAGTTCTTCATACTTTTCTTGCTCATAAAGAATCCGGCAGATGTCGGCAAAGTCAGTGTCGTTGCTGCGACGTTCTATAAGCTGTTTCAGATACTTTACAGTAAGGTCTTTTTCTCCGGCCATAAAAGCAACATCTCTGGCATTTTGCAGAATGTCAATATTTCCGGGGTCCAGAGCCAGAGCCTGTTGCGTAACCTCAAGGGCTTTGCTGTAGTTCTCCAATTCATAATAGGCATAAGAGAGATTTAAAAGGTTATCTACATCTGCAGGAGCTTTCTCCCGAGCTTTGGCAAAATATTTGACGGCTTCAGCATAGTTTTCCTGGTTAAAGTAAAAAGCACCAGTTTCCCGGATATAATCCAGGTTTTCCGGGTCTTGCTCAATCAATGTAAGCAGGATTTCTTCTGCTTTGGCATCGTCTTTCAGCTCTTTTTGATAGATGTCTTTCAGGCGGATCATCGGCTCATAACGAGCGGGATTGAGTTCAACGGCCAATTCAAAGATTTCCATGGCTTTTTGGGTGTCGCCTGCCTCAAGGCTTGCATCTCCGGCACGATAGATGCGGGTCCAGGCACCTTCGCGGCGACGTGTCATGTCCCTGATGTCCAATCGCTCTTCATCTGTGAGATTCTCAAAGCTCTTATACACGTCCAGAGCCTGACTGTAAAGCTCAAAAGCTTTTTTGTTGTATTCAACGGACTTGCCTGGGAAATTTTCAGCTTTATGCAGGTTGATATCTGCTACTCTGCGCAGAGATATTACGTGATCGGGATGTTCTTCCAATACCAAGAGATAAAACTGTTCAGCTTTTTCCACATTCTCCTGAGCGTAATAAACTCCGGCAGTTTTGGCATTTACGTTTGCCTGAGGGCTCAGCTTTTGTCTGGTCTTAAAAGCGCTACAAGCACCCAGTGCCAGAGCCAAGACCAGCAGAATAATATTGAGTTTTCTCATAAGGATACTCCTGTAATTATCATTTTTTGCAATAAATATGAATCGCTGATATCAGTCAAGCCATTTTTCGCATCAAAGAGATGATAAATATAATTTACACAGCTCTATAGTGTTTAAGCACAGCTGAATACTTCTAAATCAGGTGAAAGTGACGAGATTTTGTTCTTGACGAAAGAAGCGTCTATCAGACTCTTGAAACAAATCTAAACCTTTAATCAAAGCCAGTGAGCTTGAAAGGAGTAAAAAACATGGAACCTCAATTTTCAGGACGTAACGTCTTCGATCTGGATGACTATACGCGGGAAGATATCCTGCATATACTGGAAGCAGCAAAAGGGATGAAAGAAATCAACCTTCGTGAATACAAGAAAATCCCTACCCTAAAGGGTAAGACTATCTGTACTCTATTTGTGGAAAACAGCACCCGCACCAGGATGAGCTTTGAGCTTGCGGCAAATCGCCTCTCCGCTGATGTGGTAAGTTTTCAGGCCAGCGTGTCGGCATTGCAAAAAGGCGAAAGCTTGCAAGATACCGTATATACCCTGAATGCAATGGGTATAGACCTATACTGCCTTCGCCACAGCTCGCCTGGAAGCCCGCAATTGGTGCACAAATATTCCGGAAAACCCGTGATCAATGGGGGAGACGGACGCCATGCTCATCCCACCCAAGCTTTGCTGGATATCTATTCCATCTGGGAAAAAAAGGGCGATCTGAACGGATTAAAGATCACCATCGTGGGCGATATCCTCAATAGCAGAGTGGTGCGTTCAAACCTGATTGGAATGGCCAAACTGGGTGCCAGCGTTACCGTATGTGGCCCCAAAACCCTAATGCCCGGCAGTATGGAAAACGTTTATGATTGCAAAGTGGAATACGATCTGCCCCGGGCCTTGCAGGATGCCGATGTGGTGATGGGACTGAGAATGCAGCTTGAACGCATGAGCGAAGGTCTGTTTCCCAGTCTGGAAGAGTATAGCAAACACTATGTTCTCTCAAACCGAACTTTGAAATATGCCAAACCGGATGCTCTGATTATGCACCCGGGCCCTATGAACCGCGGTGTGGAGATCCTGCCCGAAATAGCGGATGGTGAACATAGTGTCATCGTGGAACAAGTAGCTAATGGAGTGGCGGTTCGTATGGCACTGATGTTCCTTATTCTAAGCGGCAAAGCATAAAGGAGGAAATGATGAAGACTATCATCAAAAACGCCCAAATCTATCTGGATGGCAAGCTGGAAGCCAAAGAGCTTTTGATCGATGACAAACGCATAGCCCGGATCGCTGAAAAGATATCTGATAAAGCCGATAATATTATCGATGCTGCCGGGGCATGCGTCTTTCCCGGATTTATTGATATCCATACTCATCTCAGGGACCCCGGCCACACTTACAAAGAAGATATCAGCTCCGGTACTCAAAGCGCAGCCAGGGGCGGCTTTACCTCGATCTGCGCCATGCCAAACACAGACCCCGTGACCGATAACATCGCTTCGGTAGAATACATTCAGCTCCGGGCCAAAGAACATGGCAGTGCCCGGGTCTATGTGATAGGTGCGCTCACGAAACAGAGTAAGGGTGAAGAGATTAGCGAAATGGCCACCATGAAATCCGGTGGCATTGTAGCAGTGAGTGATGATGGCTGGTGTGTGCAAAATGCCCGGCTCATGCTATCCTGCCTGCGCTATGCAGCGAATTTTGATATTCCGGTGATCATCCATCCGGAGGATTACGCTCTGGCGGGTAATGGGCAGATCAATTCCGGCAGAGTATCCACTCGCATCGGCCTTTCCGGCATCACAGCTCTGGCTGAGGAGGTGATCATAGCCCGTGATATCATGCTGGCCGAAAGTGCCGGAGCCAGATTGCACATCGCTCACATCTCCACAGCGCGCTCTTTGCAGCTGGTGCGTGAGGCCAAAGAGCGCGGCTTGCCCGTCACTTGCGAAGTAACGCCTCATCATCTGGTTTTGACCGATGAAGCCTGCCTGAATTTTGATACCAATACCAAGATGAAACCTCCTTTAAGATGCGAAAACGACCGTCTGGCCTGTGTGCAGGCCCTCAAAGATGGCCTGATAGATTGCATTGCTACAGACCACGCTCCCCATGCCGATTTTGAGAAAGAACGCGAATACGATCATGCCCCTTTTGGTATTATCGGTTTTGAGACCGCTTTTGGCATTCTTTACGATAGATTGGTAAAAAGCGAAGCCATCGAGCTTTCTACTTTAGTAGATAATCTCAGTATAAAACCGGCCAGAGTGCTGAATCTGCCGGGAGGTGAGATCAAAATCGGTGTCAAAGCCGATCTTACTATTATAGACCTGAATGCCTCTACTACCCATACCAAAGAGAATATACTTTCGAAAAGCAAGAACACCCCCTGGTTAGACCAGGCTATAGCCTCAAGGGTGAAGTGCACTATGAAAAGTGGTATCATCACTTATAGGGATGAATAAATGAATAGTTCTTTATACCGTCAACGTGCCATACAGCTAAGGGAAGAGCTGTCTGACGATTACTTTACGCTCTGGATCTGGGATGAAGCTTTGGGGGCAGCGGGCAAACCCGGCCAATTTTACAATGTTCGTGCCCTGGCCAGCCTTAAAAACGCCCAAAATTCTGGTAAGATTCCCAAACTCTTCAAACCTATCAGTATTTTTGATAATCAGGGCGGGCGCATCGGTTTTATGATCAAGAAAGTGGGGGAGGGTACTGCTGCTCTTTCAAAATTGCGAGCAGGTGATATGCTCGAATTGATCGGCCCAAACGGGAATGGATTCCCCATTTTTCGGGGCAAGAGAATACTGCTTGTCAGCGGTGGCATCGGCTATCCGCCCTTGTGGTATCTCCAAAAAGAGCTTATCAATCACAATCAGATTTATTGGATGCATGGCGGTGCCTGTCAGGGTGATGTATTTCCAAGTGATGAGATCTGGACGGAAGATGGCTCCATCGGACGCCAGGGCAGAGTCTGCTCTGGGATGCTGGAGAATATTAACAAGTATGATGTGGACCTGATATACAGCTGCGGCCCCCTGCCAATGCTGGCCTCTGCTGCTGAAATATCTAAGAGCCTGAACATAGAGCATTACGTTTCGTTGGAATCTTACATGGCCTGTGGAATCGGGGTCTGCCATGGCTGTGCCGTTCCCATCGGCGCCAAAAACGATTGGGAATATCTCAGAGTATGCAAAGAAGGCCCCGTTTTCAACGCAGAGGAGGTGAGATGGGAACTGATGTAAAAGTCATTTCGAAAAAGAAGCCAAATGCCAGCGAACTTTTGCGAAGTAAACTGGGTAAGTTGGAGCTGAAAACCCCGCTTACCGTAGCTTCTGGTACCTTTGATATGGAAAGCCTGGAGTTCTTTGATCCCGCTTGTCTGGGCGCTTTCGTCTGCAAGACCATTACCAGATATCCCAAAAAAGGCAATCCTCCTCCGCGCTTATATGAGACGGAGGCCGGACTGCTAAATTCCATTGGCCTGCAAAATCCCGGGCTGGATGCCTTTGTCGCAGACAAACTGCCGCTGTATCGCCAGAATCTGCAAATGCCGCTGATCGTCAGCATTTCGGGCTCTTCTATAGATGAATTTATGCAGATGATAGAAAAGCTGGAAAGCTGCCCAGGCATCAGTGGTTACGAGATCAATATATCCTGTCCCAATGTGGAAAACGAAGGGATAGCTTTTGGTGTCTCTGCTGAGATAGTATATAGTCTGGTGCAGCGGCTCAGCTCTCTCACCCAGCGTGAGCTGTGCATCAAGCTCAGCCCCAATGTGAGTGATATCGCTGAAATAGCGCAGGCAGCAGAAGCCGGTAAAGCCAGCTCTATCGCATTGATAAACAGCGTCTTTGGCATGGCAATTGACTATCGCACCGGAGTGTCCAGGATCAAAAAAGGCATAGCTGGCTATACCGGAATCGGAATCAAACCAATTGCCCTGGCTCTTACGCATAAGACCGCAGAAGCTGTAAAGATTCCCATTTTGGCCATGGGCGGAATATACACCTGGCAGGATGCTCTGGAATTCTTCTGGGCCGGAGCCTCGGCGATAGCCATCGGTACTGCGAATTTCGTCAATCCCCTGGCCGCCCCGGAACTGATCATGGGGCTGGGAGGATATTTGCTGGAGCATAAACTCAGTATATCCGATATCAAAGGAAGAGTCAAAATATAATGGTGTAGAGCAGGATGCCATCCCTGCTGAAATCTCAGCTCCGCACCAGTCTTCTTTGTGGAGCTATGGCCAGCTCCGGTACGCTCCGCCCCTAATATGTTGTCCTGCATATAAGGTGTAAATAAGAGTATTTATCCATGCTATTTCCACGACATTTCCACGACATCTAACGGGGTAGAGTAGTCCTGGAAGAACTTATGAGCTTTGCCGGAGCTTTATCAAATCAGCTCAGTGCCTGATACAAGGCCTTGATATCCTTGATTTTGCGAACCTTATTAGTGGACTTGAGGCGGGCAAAACCCGATACAAAGATATTATCATAGCCCAGTTTGCTTGCCTCCGAGATTCTGGCTTCGATCTGAGATACAGGGCGCACTTCGCCATTGAGGCCCACTTCTCCGATAAACACGGAGTTTTCTGGCAGGGGAATATCTTTCAGGCTGCTGATAATCGAGGCTAAGATAGCCAGGTCCAGCGATGGGTCTGCAGATCTGATGCCTCCGGCGAGATTGATAAAAACGTCGTTGTTCCTCAGATACAAGGATAGATTTTTCTCAAGAATTGCCAGCAGTATGGCCAGTTTCTTCTGTTCCAGACCCACCACCACCCGCTGGGGGGTGCCATAATTTGATCCCGTAACCAGGGATTGCACTTCCACGATAAAGCTGCGGGTGCCTTCTATGATGCAGCCGATGGAGGTGCCGATCTGCGCCAGTTCATTGGTTAAAAACACAGAACTGGGATTCTCCACATTCAAGAGGCCGAGATTGGTCATTTCAAAAAGGCCGATTTCATTGGTGGAACCAAAGCGGTTTTTCACAGCCCTTAGAATCTTGTATTGATTGCGCATCTCACCTTCAAAATAGAGCACGGTATCCACCATGTGTTCCAATATCTTGGGGCCAGCCACATATCCATCTTTGGTTACATGTCCTACCATGAAAATGGGGACGTTCAGGCTTTTGCCACACCTTTGCAAGCGGTTTGTGCTTTCGCGCAGCTGGGTGATGCTTCCGGGGATGGAATCTATGCTGGAGAGGCTGACAGATTGGATGCTATCTACTATAGCGAGTGCCGGAGATTCTGCTTCGATACTTGCAATAATGTGATCGGTGTCGTTTGTGCACAAAAGCAAGATGTTTTCACTGGTGACGTTCAGGCGTTTGCTGCGCATGTGAATCTGGGCGGCGCTTTCTTCTCCGGAGCAGTAGAGCACTTTCCTGCCGCTTTTTCCCAGCCATTGAGCCAGCTGTAACATCAGAGTGGATTTGCCGATTCCCGGTTCTCCGCCTATCAAGATCAGCATTCCGCTTACTATGCCTCCTCCCAAAACTAAGTCCAATTCGGTATTTCCGGTATTGATGCGCGCTTGCTCTTCCGCGCTGATTGCAACTATTTTTTGTGGCTTGGGATGGGTAATCTCTTGAGCTTGGGCTTTAGCTTTTCCCAAAATTCGGCTGCTCTCTTTTAAGGTGCTCCAGCTTCCGCAATTTGGGCATTTTCCGCTCCATTTCGATACCTCATAGCCACAATCTGTGCAGACAAAAGTGCTTGACATCATCCTCTCCTTATTCACATAGTTTTTAGCCAAAATACAAAGTAGGGCGTTTGTGGCAAGTAATTTTTGTGGGTGGTCATGGTCAAGTAATAAATTTAGCTAACGACAAAGAACGAAGCAGGATAACATTTGGTCATATCTCTGATTTCCAGGGCAGAACAGAGCCAAGTGTTTGCAAAAGAGAATAATCCTTATGCTGCTCAGCAGATCGGTCTAATTGACCATACTCTGGCAAACTTAAAAAAAGTTTGGCTTCGATAATAATTGCCTTATGATATATGTATAAGGAGTTTTATGATGAAGCCGAAGATAGTGCTTTTTAGCACGCCCAGCTGTTCATGGTGTAAAAAGATAAAGGAATACCTGAAGTCCAATGGGTTTAATTTCAAAGAGATAGATGTGTCCAGAGATTCTGCTGCACGAGCCGACATGATCCGCAAAACGGGGCAGGAAGGAGTTCCGCAGACCTGGATTAATAATCGCCCAGTTGTTGGTTTTGATCGGGCAAAGCTCGACCGGCTGCTGGAGATTAAAAAATAAAATTCAAAGATATAGGAGAAGAACAATGAAAAAGTATTCTGAAAAATTCCACGAGCTCATCACACGCTTGCAAGTAGTGCTAAGCGATATTGACTATGCGCAAAAAGCCTGCTTACAGGCTGGACGTATGGAGTGCCTCTTGCTCAATCATCTGTATGAAACCAAGATTCCGGCAAACATGAATGAGCTGGCCAAAGTGCTGAATGTATCCCACAGCCGTGTTACCCGCATCATGGATAATCTGGTAAATAAGAAATTGGTTACCAGAAAACCCAGTGAGGAAGACCGTCGCTGCTGGTTTGCCATCATCACCGAAAAGGGGATGAAACTCGCTGAAAATAGCCAGAAATCGATCCTGGATCAACAGGATATGATCCTGAGCAAAATTCCTGAAAAAGATATTGAAGAGGTTTACAAAGCTTTCAAGAAATATGTAGATAAATATGAGGAAGTCCTGAAGGAAACCTACATAGAGGTCTAATATGGCGAGCGTTGTAAAAACTAAATGGATCGGAGATATGAAGTTTGATTCCCTGGTCACGGGTCATCACCTGGTCATAGATGCAGATGAGGGAAGCGGTGGACACGATGCCGGTCCTCGCCCCAAAGCCTTACTTTTGACTGCATTAACTGGCTGTGCAGGGATGGATATAGTATCCATTCTCAAGAAGATGAAGGTGGAGAATTACACTTTTGAAATGCAAGCAGAAGGTGAACCCACCACCGAACATCCAGTGATCTTTCATACTATTACAGTGAGATTCAAGTTCTTTGGAGACAATTTGCCTCCAGACAAGATCTTGAAAGCAGTGAATCTATCAAATGAAAAGTATTGCGGGGCCACTGCGATGCTTAGAGAAGCGGCAAAGATAATTGTGAAGATATATATAAACGATGAAGAGGTAGCACAATGAAATACATACTGTTTATCCTATTGCTGTCTATGGTGGCAGTTTTGGGCTGTACTCCGGCTGAGAATCCTGCAGATGATGCAGCTTCTAAGGCAGTTGGAAGCCCCGAAGAGCAAGCTCTGGATGCTACGGAATATGAACTGGGTACCTGGACAGAAAACTGGGATTTGGCCCTTAGTACAGCCAAAGAATTAAACAGACCTATCCTGGTGAATTTCACAGGCTCAGATTGGTGCGTGTGGTGTGTCCGACTGGTGAATGAGGTCTTTTCAAAAGCTGAATTCCAAAAGTATGCCAAAGAAAATCTCGTCCTGCTCAAGCTTGATTATCCGCGTAACATATCTCAGGATGCAGCCTTGAAAAAACAGAACGACGAGCTTCAAAAGCAATTTGGCATTCGGGGATATCCTACTATTCTGCTTGTCGATAGTGCTGGTAAAGAAATCAACCGTACTGGCTACCAACAAGGCGGCGTAGAGAGCTATATCAAACACCTGCAGGATTTATTGAAATAAATATAGATTCTGGATAAGATCATAAAAAGCCGGTTTCGCCGGCTTTTTTGCTGAGGTAGAAAAATCCATTTGACAGTATTGCCTTAATATAGACTTTGCTTAAGCTAAATACAAAACAGAAGAAAGAGAAAGAATGAGCCTAATCCAAATAATCGATCTGGGAATTGAATTTGGCGGAGAATATATCCTGAAAGATGTCAATTGCACGATCGAACACAATAGCCGCATTGGCTTGATCGGAGCCAATGGCAGCGGTAAAACAACTCTGATCAGATTGATCCAGAAAGAGCTGCGCCCCAGCTCCGGTATGGTGGTGCAGGCCAAACAGTGCAAGATCGCTTATCTGGAGCAAAATCCGATCTTGAATGCAAAGCAAAGTCTGCTGGATTACATTGAATCTGCCAGAGAAGACATCCGTGATCTGAAGGTCAAAATGAATAGTCTCTCAAATCAGCTCTCGCATAAAGAAGATGAAGCTCTGCACAAGCAGCTCAGCACTACAGTGGAAAGAATGCATGAAATGGGTGCTTTTGAACATGAGAATGAGATCAAATACGTGCTTAGCTCTCTGGGCTTTGCAGAGTCTGTGTACAGCAGAAGCATCGGGGAATTCAGTGGGGGAGAACAGACCAGAATCTGCCTGGCCTGGCTGCTGCTCTGCCCTTATGATCTTTTGATTCTGGACGAGCCTACAAACCACCTGGATATAGCCATGATCCGCTGGCTGGAAAACTATCTTAGCGAGCATACCAAGCCTTATCTGGTGGTGTCTCACGATCGTGTCTTTCTGGATAAAGTCACCCGCAGTATCTATGCCATCGAAAACACCAAACTCAGCATCACCAAAGGGAACTTTAGCTCATATTACGAAGCCCGGCAGATCGCGCTTTTGGCTGAAGAAAGGCAATTTGAACGGCAGCAGAAACTGATAGCTGAAACTAATACCTTCATCCAAAAGAACCTCGGTAGTCAAAAGACCAAGCAAGCCCAATCCCGACAGAAAATGCTGGCCAAGCTGGAGCTTGTGGATGCGCCTGTTTCGCAAAAGCCGTTCCGACTGCATCTGGAAAGTGCTGCTCGCAGTGGAAACGATGTATTCCGCTTACACGATGTTAGTTTTGGCATCGGTGAATCTTTGCTGGCTGAGACAGTGGATATCGAAGCCCACTGGCAGAATCGCATAGCCGTGATAGGTCCCAATGGCTGTGGTAAATCCACCCTCCTTTGCATACTCTTGGGTGAACATGAGATATCTTCAGGGGACTTTTACTCTGGTGCCAGTCTCAAAGTGGGCTATTACGATCAGCATCAAAACACTCTGGACGATAGCCTTACTGTGATGCAGACTCTGTGGAATCTGGTTCCCGCAGAGCCCAAAGGCTATGTCTTGAGCTGGCTGGCACGCTTTGGATTTACCGGAGACGATGTCGAAAAGACTATACCTGTGCTATCCGGAGGGGAGAAGTCCCGGCTCTATCTCAGTGTCTTGATCCACGAACGCCCCAACCTGCTGATCCTGGATGAACCGACCAACCATCTTGATATCCCCATGCACGATGCGCTATTAGAAGCTTTACAGGACTTTGAAGGAACCATCATCTTTGTTTCCCACGATCGCCATTTTATCAAGTCCTTGGCGAATAAATTCTGGGTATTTCATCCCATACTGGAAGATGGCCGCATCCTGCAGACTGTCTCGGAGCCTGATCTGACTGCAGAGGAAGCGATAGAGCTGGCTTTTACCGAGCTAGATTTACCTAAGAAGCGCAAAGCTGAACCTCGCCGCAAGAAACGCAAGATCAATCCCTGGCAGCTGGAGCAGATAGAGAAAGAGATATCTGTCTTGCAGAATGAGCAGAATAGAAATAAACAGCGCCGTGATGAGATACACCAGAAGCTGTCTGAATCTTCCACATACTCCGATAGCGCGCGGGTAATAGAACTCAATGAAGAAGAGAGGCTCATCGAGCAGCGCCTGGTAGATATAGATGAGCAGGTAAACTCTCTGGAACACGAATATCTGGTATTGGCCTGTGAAGACTAAACGCATCGGTTTCACTACCTCTTTACCTGTGGAAGTGCTATACGCAGCAGGGCATTTCCCCATCGATCTGAACAATATCTTTCTCAGCCAGGATTCCAGCGCACACATCCACAAGGCAGAGCTCAAGGGCTTCCCGCGCAGCCTCTGCTCCTGGATCAAGGGGAATTTCTCCTCCGCTTTATCCTCCGATTTGGATGAAGTGATCGGGATAGTGCAGGGAGATTGCTCAAATTCAAGCTCTTTATTGGAAATGATAGCAGAAGAAGAAATTGATATTTACAGGTTTTCTTTCCCTCCTCAAAAAGAGTATGCCGCTCTGGATGCGGAGATATCACGTCTGGAAGAGCATTATGGCGTAAGCCGGAAACTTACCCTGGAGACCAAAGCCTGGCTGGATGAGATTCGTAGGAAGCTTATCGAACTGGATAAACTCTGCTATTCAGACCGCAAGGTGTCTGGCAGGGACAATCATCTCTGGCTGGTGAATTCATCTGACTTTCAGGGTGATCCAGCGCGCTTTGAACGGGAACTGGATGAATTTCTGTATCAGGCCAGGGCTTCCAAGCCGCTGCCTACCCGTCTGCGCTTGGGCTATCTGGGAGTGCCCCCTATCTTTAGAGACCTCTATGACGTCATTTCTGAGCAGGGCGGGGATGTACTCTTCAATGAGGTACAAAGGCAATTTTCCATGCCTCATCTGAAGCAGGATATAGTAGAGCAATATCTGATATATACATATCCTTACAGCGTTTTAGACCGTTTGAAGGACATCAAAGAGCAGATTCAGCTGCGGGACCTTCAGGCGATAGTTGCTTACACACAGGCCTTCTGCCATCTTCAGATCGATAACCTCCTGCTCAAAAAGCACATTAAGCTGCCTTTTCTGAATCTGGAAGGTGAACTGCCCGAAAAGCTGGATTCCCGAACCATCCTGCGCCTGGAAAGCTTCTTTGAGGTGCATTCATGAAGATAGCCCTGGGGCTTAGCGGAGGCATAGACAGCACTATGTGCGCCTTGATGCTGAAACAGCAGGGGCATGAGGTGATCGGAATCACCATGACAAAGTGGAACCTATGCAGCGGCATCACCAGCGCTGATAAGAGAGGCTGCTATGGCCCCAGTGAACCCGCGGCAATCACAGCTGCTGTCCGATCTGCAAAAAAGCTGGGTATAGAGCATCATATCATCGATCTGGCAGGGGAATTTACCAGCATAGTCCTGAAATACTTCACCGATAGCTATGTGCAAGGCAGAACTCCCAATCCCTGCGTAGTTTGCAATAGCCAGATAAAGTTTGGCGCTATGATACAGAAAGCGCAAGAAAAGGGTATAGAGTTTGAGCGGTTTGCCACCGGACATTATGCCCGGGTGGCTTATGATGAGCCTTCCCGCCGCTGGCAGCTTTTGACCGCAGCCGATTCCCTTAAGGATCAGTCTTATTTTCTGAGTAAGCTTTCTC
>JALNWR010000015.1 GCA_023230795.1 Candidatus Cloacimonadota bacterium | reverse complement strand
TCAAAAACCTGCGTAACTTGTTTACTAAAAACCGCTTTGTGAAGGTGGAATACTCCGATTTTAAGATTCAGCAGCATCATGCCAAGCCCTATATCTATGGGGTCCAGCTGAACCAGAAATGGCGCTCTTCTACCTATGGTGATGATGGCTATCTATTTCTAATCATAGACCTTCGCGATGAGGATGAACCGATAATATGGGTACGCACCTGGCAACCCGGCGAATTCATCAAACCCGGCGATGCCTTTGATCTGGCAGATTTTACTTTGAATTAGGATCAATAGATGAAACTGCGAATAGCTTGCATAGCACTATTGGTAATGGCATCGCTAATGCTGAATGCCCAGACCCGCCTGAAACGCTTTGAGGTAGTGCCCAAACCCACACCGGTCACCAATCTGCAGGTGGATCATCCGGATTGTGCCGTAGTGATCGTCCATTCTGCCATCCCAAATCTGCATTTTGAATCCAATATGGGTAAGATCAAAGCCCAGGAATATCGCCATCTGGAAAGCCGCTACGTGATCTTCCTCTATCCCGAAAAACAAAGAGTATCCATCAAATCCCCGGGTTTTGTGGAAGCAGAATTCCCCATGTTCAGCGATTTAAAGCCCCGGCAGCAATTCAGCTATGAGATCAATGAAGCGTTTGACACCACAGGGAAAGGTAATTTTACTCTGCAAAGCGATCCTCCCGGCGCCGATATCACCATCGAGCAAATCCCTATATTCAATGAAAAAACGCCTTATCATTTTGAACAGTTCGGGGCTCAAAGCTACGGCATCCGGCTTAGCAAGGATCGCTACGAACCGCTTTCCGCAAACATACTGATAGAAGCCAATAAAACCCAATCCCAGACCTTAAAGCTTGTTCCCCAGTGGGCAGATTTGATAATTAATTCCGAACCAACCGGCAGTTCGGTGTATGTCAATAATGCCCTGAAAGGAACTACCCCGCTCTCGCTAAGCGGTGTAAGCAGTGGCCTTGATCCCGGAGATTATACTATCGAGCTTCGCCCTGCCTCGCAATTCTATGAATCCTTTACGCAAAGGATAAGTCTGCGTGGCAACAGCAAAGAAGAGCTAAAGCATGCCCATAAGGATATCTCCGGATACCTAAGGGTAAATATCTCACCCCAACCTCTGGAGGTGCGACTGAATGATACCATAAACCGGACTCTTGCTTTGGGGGAAAGAATCCGCCTGCTAAGCGGTAACTACAATATCGAAGTTATCAATGTCGGCGAGAACCGGCAGTATTACAAACCCCATACCGAATCTTTTACCCTGAAACCTTTGGAAGAAAAACTAATTACGTTAATTCTGCCAGATGATTCTGGGATTATCAACATAGCTCCTTCTCACCTACCGGTTCAGTTATATCTGGACAATCAGAAAGATACAGACCTGACTGAAAATCTAAATAAACGCTTGATTTCCGGAACTTACAGCTTGAAAGCAGTTTATACCGGAGATCATAAAAACGCTTTTGAGCCGATAGAACAAAGCATCCAGCTAAAAGCTGCTGATAATCTTAATATCCCCCTGGAATTCAACCCCCGTAGGCAGAGACTAATGATTACGGCAAATGTTGATGACTACAAACTTAGCATTATGGACAGGGAAAGCGGTGTAAGCACAGATTATGATAAGCCAAATCAGATTCCAGCACTATATGTGGGTGCTTATGGTTTGCGAGCTGAAAAACCTGGCTATCGCGTTGTAAGACATGAAATAAACATCTTAGATAGAGATATTGCTTTACAAATAAAGCTGGAAAAACTAAGCAATATTTACAGTCATAGAATTGGAAAGTGGAGAACAAACAAATATGTGGCTGCTTCCACTGTTATAGCCACCTTGGGTGCCACAGCATATTTTGGGTATGACTGCATGCAAAACTATAACAATTATCAATCGGCCACCACCTCAAGCGCGGCAAAGGGTTATAGGTTGCAAACCATTGATTCTCGCAATAACGCCTATACATCAATAGGTGCAAACATTCTGGGATGTGGCTGGATGCTGTATTCTGCACACAAGCAAAAGCATTGGCAAAATAAACTACAAAGCGAAATGGAGAGGTAATAATGAAGTGCTTTTTTACCCGGATTAGATGGTGTCTGCTTATTTTGCTGGCAGTTAGTCTGCTATCCTGTTTCAAATGGGATAATCCTGTAGATCCGGATCTTGATATTGCACCCCAACTATCACATTCTACTGGCACTTATAGCGATTCCATCGCAGTAAGCATCTTGAATAGTGCTTCTGCAAACATAGAGATATACTACACTCTGGATGGTAGCCAACCTAATGTAACTTCAGATTTATATGCGAGCCCAATAATGATAGCTTCAAATACCATATTGAAAGCAATTGCTATGGCAGATCAAAATGTTAGCCAAATCATCAGTGCTACTTATACTTTTCAAGCTTCAGAACCCATCTTCAGCCCAGTTGGGGGAACTTATAGCAAAGATCAGAGTGTAAGTATCTCCTGTGCCAGCTCTGGTGCTACGATATACTACACTACGGATGGCAGTGAGCCTGATGAAAGCTCAACGGTTTATGCTTCGCCGATTGTTCTTAGCACAGCTATTACCATCAAAGCCAGAGCATATAAGGCTGAATGGCAAGCCAGTGAAACGGCCGTAGCAAGTTATCTAATCGTGCCAGAGAACTTCGTCTATGTCCCCGCTGGCACTTTTACCATGGGTGATACCAGAGGTGGAGGATCTAGCGATGAACTGCCCACGCACAACGTGACCCTTGATTCTTTCTATATGGGCCAGCATCAGGTTACTCAGGGTGAATATACGGCGATCATGGGCTCCAATCCGGCCTCCGGATATGGCGTGGGGGACAACTACCCTGTTTACTATGTGAGTTGGTATTCAGCTATTAAGTACTGTAACCTGCGCAGTATGGCGGAAGGGCTTACGCCAGTTTATAGTATATCCGGCTCTACCAATCCTGCCAGCTGGGGTTCTGTGCCCACCTCAGGCAATGGTACCTGGAATGCTGCGCTCTGCAATTTCAATGCCAATGGTTATAGATTACCCACCGAAGCGGAATGGGAATATGCAGCCCGGGGAGCGACTAATACTCCGGATTATCTCTATAGCGGCTCTGATGATATCAATGCCGTGGCTTGGTACTCTGGCAATTCAGGCAGTACCACCCATATTGTGGGCACTAAGGCTCCCAATGCTCTGGGTCTCTATGACATGAGCGGTAATCTCTTTGAGTGGTGCTGGGATTGGTGGGGCAGTTATAGTGCAAATGCCCAAAGCAATCCAACAGGTCCTGCGAGCGGGTCGTACCGGGTGGTCCGGGGCGGTTACTGGCACTATAGTGCCTACTACTGCCGGGTTGCGAATCGGAGCGGCGGCAGCCCGTACGGCAGCAACGGCCTTATCGGCTTCCGCCTCTGCAGGGCAGTCTTGTAGCTTTATGGGCTTCTTACCTTTTTACCTTAAAAACTTCGAAAATGTCTCTCAGTTGAGCCCAGCCTCCGTAGCTCCCCCCAGCGCAGCAAGGGAGCGTAGGAGGCTGGGCGATCATCAGCGGGACGAAGCTTTCTTTTGCTTCTTTTCTTTCGGAAAGAAAAGAAGATATCGGAGCGGGAGGAATAAATCATGCTTAGAATCTTCACCGTAGAATACGATCCGATCAAGAAGAGTTTTGACGACAGCGAGCTTAGCGCCTTTTTGGCTGGCAAGAGCATGATTAGCATCGAAAAGCGTTCTTTCATGCAGAACTCACGCTTTTCCTGAATATTTAGCTCAAGACCTCATCCTCTCCAAAACCTGAAAACCTGAAAACTTTATCTCCCCTCCTGAGAATCTTCTTGACCTAAATCCAAAGCTCTCAAACTGTGTAAAGCAAAGAAAAAAGCACTTGAAAAGGATAGTTTAATGGTCGGAATTGCATTGACATACACTACTTTGGGGATAGATGCGCTCCAGGTTTCCGTGGAATGTGACCGGGATGGCAATATGCAGCACAACGTCAATATCGTGGGCATGCCATCAAACTCCGTGAAAGAGAGCAAGGACAGGGTCTTTGCCGCCATCCGCAACAGTAATCTGAGCTATCATACGGGGCGTTATACCATCAATCTGGCGCCGGCGGATATCAAAAAGGATTCCTCTTCGCTGGATTTGCCCATTGCGATCTCGATCATGATGAATAATAACGGCGTGCCGGAGGCGGCGCTGAAGAGGATCGGCATCATCGGCGAGCTTTCTCTGGATGGCAATGTGCGGCCTGTGGATGGTGTATTGCCCATCGCCATCGCTGCCAAACGTGATAATATGGACCTTTTGATAGTGCCTCATGAAAATGCCGAGGAAGCCGCTATAATAGAAGGTCTCACCGTGATTCCGGTTACTTCGCTCTGGGAGACCGTGCAATTTCTGAAAGGCGAAGCCACCATTTTGCCCGCTACAGTGGATAGAGACAAGATATTTCAGGTGCTGAACGACTTTCCTTTGGATATGCATGATGTGAAAGGGCAATATCAGGTAAAACGTGCATTGGAAGTAGCCGCAGCGGGAGGGCACAACCTCCTGATGATCGGGCCTCCCGGCTCCGGTAAAACCATGCTGGCCAGACGCGTGCCCACCATCCTGCCCGAACTCACTTTGGATGAAGCGCTGGAGGCCACCAAGATTCATTCCGTGGCGGGATTCTCCAAGGACTTTAAGAACGGAATCCTTACTACCAGAGCCTTCCGCAGCCCTCATCACACGATATCGGATGTAGCCCTCATCGGCGGTGGAGCCTTCCCCAAACCGGGAGAGGTTAGCCTTTCGCACCGCGGGGTTTTGTTTTTGGATGAACTTCCGGAATTTAAGCGAACTGTTCTGGAGGTCTTGCGTCAACCCCTTGAAGACGGAGTGGTTACTATCGCCAGAGCCAGCACCAGTTTGACTTTTCCGGCCGAGTTTATGCTCATCGCCAGCATGAATCCCTGTCCCTGCGGATATTTTGGTGCCCATATCCCAAATCACACTTGCACCTGTGAAAGCGGCGCTATCGCACGGTATCGCAACCGCGTCTCCGGCCCTCTGCTGGATAGGATAGACATCCATGTGGAAGTGCCTTCTGTGGCCTATGCGGACTTGGCTGCGATGCCCTCCGGCGATACCTCCGCCATGATCCGAAAAAGAGTAAATGTAGCGCGGGAGATCCAACACCGCCGCTTTGAAGACCAGGGCATCTTCAATAACAGCCAGATGAATAGCAAGATGATGCGCAAATTTTGCCCTCTGGACGATGCCAGCCATGCGCTGATGCAAAATGCGATCGACAAAATGGGTTATTCAGCCCGGGTCTTTGACCGCATCCTGAAAGTGGCACGCACCATCGCAGATTTGGAAGGAGAAAAGAATATCAATAGCGAACATATCTCGGAGGCGATCCAATATCGGACTTTGGATAGGAAGTATTGGCACTGATATAGGAATGGTTACACGGATTGGACGGATTAGGCGGATTGACACGGATACAGGGGCAGTCAAATAGGCGATGATTTTGTTTACTGCCTGCTACCTGGCATCAGGTTCAGAAAGTAATTTTCCGGATTGATCAGATCAAGCTTTGCCTCGGGATAGGCATTTTGGAAAGCCCTGGTTGCAGGCCTCTTTTTGTGGTTCCACTTGATTTCCCAAGCTTTGATTTGAGCGTCTTGAATTTCCAGGTAATCAATTTCAGCGGCAGTTTTGGAACGCCAAAAGTAGGAGTTGGCGAGCAATCTATGATTGTCACGGAGCTTGGCAAGCTCGGATACCACATAGTTTTCCCACAATTTACCGATATCGTCCCGCAAGTCTATAGCCCTGAAATCTGAAAGCAGAATGTTGCGGATGCCGTTATCCCAAAAATAAATCTTGCGTGAACGTTTGATTTCATTGCATTGATTGGTGCTGTAGTTTGGCAAGCGGAATATGATGAAGGCGTGCTCCAAAATCCGGATGTAACGGGCGATGGTTTCCGGATCGGAATTAAGCAATTGCGCCAGTTCATTATACGATACTTCGGCGCTGATTTGGAAGGCCAGAGCTTGCAAAAGTTTTTCGATCAATTCCGGTTTGCGGATCTCGTGCAGGGTGAAAATGTCTTTGTAGAGATAGTCCGAGCCTAAGTTCCTGAGGTTTTCGATCTCCATGCCGGGCTTGGTTGCCACTTCCGGATAGGAGTTTTGGGGAGATGCCAGCCCACTTTCAGCTTGACATTTTATCCGTGTACGCTATCTTGTTAATAAAGCAATAAAAAGCATAGGAGTAAAAATGCAAAGGTATTTAATTTTCACACTTTTCGGCCTGATCCTGATTGGGGTATTTGGCTGTTCGGGGAGCTCAGCCGCTCAGAAAATGGTCGTAAAATACGATGTGGAACTGAGTATGGTGCGCAAGGCCAGCGATATCAATCAACGTTATCAAGCCCCTGTGGCAGACACCATGGATGTGGTTCGGTATGCTTATGAAGATGATTTGTTCCGCAGCATCTGGAGTGCCACCGAAGCCGGCTGGAATCTGGTATTGTACAATAAGAGTGAAAAGCCGCTCATAATTGATTGGGATGAAGTAGTTTATATGGATGTGGACAATATCGGGCACAAGGTTCTGGCCTCCGGAACCAAGCTGAGTGAGCGGGACAACCCTCAAACCCCTTCCGTGATCGCAAGACGGGGAAATATCAATGAAAGCCTGTTTTCTGCAGATCATGTGTATGTCTCCAGCACCGGCATTTTGGCCAGACGTCCGCTGTGGCCTGTTGACTTCACAGAAGCCAAGCGTTATGAAGGCAAAAAAGTTCGTTTGATGATTCCCTTCATGGTGGATGGTCTGAGCGCCCAATATGAATTTGTCTTCACCATCAAAAATGTGAGTCAGGAGGCTTCCAGCAGTAATCCCTGGCAGCTTTATCTGGTGGACCGCGCCCTTGGCGTAAATTTCTAAAATCTTATGATTCTTTATATCAAGGCTGAAGCAGGAAAGATTATGCTTCAGCTTTTTACGTTTATGTATCAGGTACAATAAGGGCTGTATATGGAAGGTCAAAATGTCTTTACTACCCTCGCCAAATTGGTGCAAGGGCGTGTTTTTTCAAATGTGATAACCAGTCTGATCCTGATTTTTGTATTATGGATGTTGAACCGGATCGCAAGAAAGGTGATCGAAAAGCGGGTGCGCGATCTGCGCAGTCAATTCAGCTGGAGAAAAAGCATCACTTATACTTTTGTGCTCATTGGCTTTTTGGTAGTGGGGCGAGTCTGGTTTGAAGGCATTCAATCTTTGGCCACTTTCCTGGGTCTATTATCTGCGGGTATTGCCATTGCTTTAAAAGAGGTATTTGCCGATCTTGCCGGATGGATATTTATCCTCACCCGCAAGCCTTTTGATGTGGGCAATAGAATTCAGATCGGGGAACACTCCGGAGATGTGATAGACATCAGGCCGTTTCAATTTACCATGCTGGAGATAGGGAATTGGGTGCAGGCAGATCAATCCACCGGGCGCATGATCCATATACCCAATGGCTTTGTTTTTACCCAACCCCTGAGCAATTATGACAAAGGATTCAAGTTTATCTGGAACGAGATTCCCGTGTTGATCACCTTTGAAAGCGATTGGCGTAAAGCCAAGCAGATCTTGCACGAGATTGCCGATTCTCAAGCTCTTTCCATCACCCCACAGGTGAAGCAGGAATTAAAAGAGACCTCCCGTAAATTCTTGATTACCTACAATATACTCACCACTACCGTTTACACCTCAGTGCTGGATAGCGGAGTACTGCTGACCATTCGCTATCTGAGTGAGATCAGAAGTCGGCGTTGCACCACAGAGGACATGTGGGAAAGCATCCTTGAGGAATTTGCCAAGCATAGCGATGTGGAATTGGCTTATCCTACTTATCGTAAAGTATGAAGAATCGCACTTGACATAAAAGACACAAAGGATAAATTTGGCAAAAAGCATAATTCAGGAGAAGATTAATGTTTCCGATCAGTTTTGGCAGTGACAACCACAGCGGTATTCACTTTACCGTATTTTCAGCTTTGCAACAGGTTAATACCGGATTCTGTCCGGCCTATGGAGAGGATCAACTTACGCGTGACGTTTTATCTGATATCGAAGCGCTGTTTGGGGGAGACTGTGAGGCCTTCTTTGTGATCACCGGAACGGGGGCAAACGTACTGGCTTTGCAATCCCTGACCAATTCGTTTCATTCCGTCATCTGTGCCGATACTTCCCATATCAATATTGATGAGTGCGGGGCAGTGCAAAAATGCACCGGAGCCAGACTGCTGCCGATCCCTACTGTGGATGGCAAGCTCACTCCCCAGCTGATCGCACCCCGGCTTTTAGGAAATCGGGATCAGCATCACTCCCAGCCCAGGATTGTCTCCATCTCACAAAGTACAGAGTATGGCACGCTTTATAGCTTGGAAGAGCTCAAAGCTCTGGCGGATTTTGCACATGAAAACGAGATGCTGCTGCATATAGATGGTGCCCGTCTGGCCAATGCAGTGGTAGCCCTGAATACAGACCTGAAGAGCATGACCTACGATATCGGAGCGGATATCATCAGCTTTGGCGGGACCAAAAACGGCCTCCTGCTGGGAGAAGCCATAGTCAGTTTCCATCCCAAACTCACTTCCGATATGCGTTTTTACCGCAAGCAGTGCAATCAACTCTTTTCCAAAATGCGCTTTATCTCAGCTCAATATGAAGCCTATCTGAATAAGGAACTCTGGCGGGTATGCGCAAAGCATGCCAATGATATGGCCGCGCTTCTGGCAAAACGCCTTCAGGCCTTCCCACAGATCACCATCACCCAAGAAGTATGTGTGAATTCTATCTTTGCCATCCTTCCTGAAGAGTGGATAGAGCCCCTGCAGGAAAAGTTCATGTTCTACACCTGGGATGAAAGCCGGAATGAAGTGCGGCTGATGTGTAACTTCAATACCCTGGAAGAGCATATAGATGAGTTTATACTCAGCATCGAGGAATTGATCGCGGAAGAAGCTGAATAAAGCCCCCGTTTGCTAAAGCTGAGATTTCCTCTATACTATCTACATAATATAAGACAAGGAGAAGAATCATGAAAATTTTAGTACTGTTTTACTCGTGTTATGGGCATGTCTTTCAGATGGCAAAAGCCGTTGCCGAAGGCGCCAAAAGCATAGATAATATGGAAGTTACTCTCAAGCAGGTGCCGGAGACTCTTTCAGCAGACACCCTGGATAAAATCGGCGCCAGCCAGGCCAAGAAAGCCTTTGCCGATATCGCTATCGCCGAACCTGCGGAGCTTGCGGATTACGATGCCATCATCTTTGGCGCCCCCACCCGCTATGGCATGATAGCCTCACAGATGAAAGCCTTTATAGACGGCACCGGTGCGCTTTGGGCTAAAGGCACCCTGATCGGAAAGATCGGCTCGGTCTTTACCAGCTCGGCCACTCAGCATGGCGGGCAGGAATCCACTATCTTGAGCATGCACACCGTGCTTCTGCATCAGGGCATGATGATAGTAGGCCTGCCATATAGCTATGCCGGACAATCCACTATGGAAGAAATCTCTGGCAATTCACCCTATGGAGCGAGCACCATCGCCGGGCCGGATGGCAGCAGAACGCCCAATAAATTCGAGCTCGATGGAGCCTTCTTTCAAGGCGCACATGTGGCCAGGATGCTGGCGCGGATGAAATAAAGCTGGATGATAGAACGCGGATTGGGCGGATTGGGCGGATCAAAGCGGATAAAGATTTGATAGAATGCGGATAAAAAAGGAATGAATAGCTCTTTGATCAGCCCCTTTACGCCTGCCCAAGAAAAGCTACAAACTGCTGGATTGCAGGCGTCTCGCCTGCAGAGCGCGGAACCTGCTCTTTTTCAAGGCCTTTGGCCTTGTCGATGCGAGACGCATCGAATCCAGCACGTATCGAATCCAGCACGCATAGAATCCAGCACGCATCCAAACCGGAGTTCGGCACCCCTAAGCTCTCAGCCAAATTCAAATAGCCCCAAAAATATCCGTGTTGATCCGTTCTATCTGCGTTCTATAAGATCATCTAATCACAGCGGTAAGCTGTTTGCGAAATACTTTATCGGAAGCATCAGCCTGGGATTCCCAGAGTATGATATATAGTCCGCGCTTGGCATAGCTGCCATTTTGCCGGCGTCCATCCCAGGATAGCAGGCCTCTGGCTTCTACCGGAGCGTGATCTGCCAGATGCCGTACCAGGCGTCCTTTCAGGTCGTATATGATGCAGTTTACCCTGTTTGAGGGCTCGGGCAGATTGTAGCTGATGGTGATTGCTTCGGCATTTTGAGGATCGCAGGGAGAGCCCAGAACTTTCAGCTTTGCGTCTTGTTCGGGCAGTTGATGCAAGTGTATATCATTATCCTGTCCGGGATTTGGCTTTCCCACTCTCCAGATTATGCTGTCATCCTGGGATACTGTCCTTTGCAAAGCCATATCGGATATCGCCTGGGCTGCGGTGTAGCTCATGGCATCCAGCACATTCTCCTGATCGGCATCCAATAAGGTCAGGCTGTCTCCATTGTTATTGAGGCTGGCCCAGCTGGATACTTCTATCACTGCCATAGCCGGGCAATCCGGATAGCTTTGCAGCAGGCTGTCTTTGTCCCGACACAGCACAAAGTATCCCGGTACATCGGGCAGGCTAAAGGGAGTCCGGTTATTTGCTTCATCGACAATTACATATCCGGCTCTGTCACCGGTTGCAGCAGGGGCATAAAGCTCTATCCATTCCTGCTTGTCAGAGCTGGGCGCCGGGAAGATTTCATTAATCAGCGGGGGCAAAGCTTGAGTGCCCAGATAGCTGACATACAGGCTGTTATTCTCAAGATTAGGATCATCTATCAGGTTCAATTGGGCACAAAGCAGGAGATACTCGCCTGAAATCCAGATCTCGATAGTCCTGCTTTCGCCTGGAGCCAGCGGGGATATCTCTTCACTGTGGAAAAGCTGCTCATCCCGATAGATCAAGAGCTCTGCCGGCTCTCTGGGTGGAAAAGAAGAGAGATTGCAGGCCGTGAGCTGTAGCTGCTGCCCACCTTCAAGGTCTGTAAGGATGGGATCGCTGATCGCATAATCGGCATAGACGTGATTTGGCAAACCGGGGGTAGGAGAGGCTTCTACGATAAAGTCCGCTCCGCTTTGATCTGTATCCCAGCCATCACAGACCCGGGCCAAAGAGCAGCCTTCGGGAGCGTCCTCGGCGCAGGAGCTGGCGGGCAGGCCCAGATCATCGATCAAAAGGTTATCATTGGGGCTGTCGTAAATCACGGTGTCTGTATAGCTGCTATCCGCATTGACAAAGCGGATGCCGTCACTTACGCTTCCTCCATTCTGAAAAGAGAAATTGTGCAGGAAATGGGCATTTGCCACTTCGCTGCCGCCCACTAAGACAAAGCGTTGAGGGCGGAGCACAAAATAGGGGAATTCGAAGTCTTCTGTGTAGGACCTGCCGCCGCTATAAATTTTGCAGCCTGTGAGCTCCACGCTATGTCCGGAGGCGTTATAGAGCTCTATCCACTCTTTTCCGGAATCAGCACCGGCGGGGTCGTAACACACTTCATTGATCACCACCCGGGCCGAAAGCAGGCTGCACAGCGCTATTGTCGCAATCAGTAGCCGGCTCTTCATTACTAAACAGCTATCAGCCGCCAAAATCAAGCTGTAAAGGCTTGATCTTCCAGATTTCTTCTGCGTATTCTTTGATCGCCCTATCGCTGGAAAACTTACCGATGCGGGCCACATTCAGGATGGCTTTTTGCACCCATTCATCACGCTGAAGATAGAGGCTGTCCACTCGGTCTGACGCATCCATAAAAGCCCTGAAATCAGCCATTTGCAGATAGGTATCGCCATCTTGCATCAGCACATTCCAGATCGGGGCAAAGATGCCGGGTTCATTGGGACACCAGCTATCATCCAGAAAAGAATCCACCACGGCTTTGAGCTCTGCATCGGAGTCGTAATAATGACGTGGATTGTAGCAGGACTGTTTGAGCTGACTAACCTCATCTGCTTTGAGGCCAAAGATAAACATGTTTTCCATGCCGATCTCTTCTGCCATTTCCACGTTTGCACCATCGAGGGTACCCAGAGTGAGTGCGCCATTCAAGGCAAACTTCATATTTCCGGTTCCGCTGGCTTCATATCCTGCGGTGGAAATCTGCTCGGAAAGGTCTGCTGCGGGGATGATCTTCTCGGCCAGAGAAACGCTGTAATTGGGCAAAAATACTACTTTCAGCCGGTCTTTCACATCCTGATCTTTATTGATGATATCGCCCAGGTTGTTGATCAGCTTGATCAGCCGTTTTGCCAGGAAATAGCCGGGAGCAGCCTTACCTGCAAAGATCACGGTACGCGGGACAAAGTCGCCGTCCGGATTGGCTTTGATGCGTTGATAGCGGGCGATGGTCCCCATCACATTGAGCAATTGCCGTTTGTATTCATGCAAACGCTTGATCTGTACATCAAAGATGCTGTCTGTGTGGGTGCGGATGCCCGTAACTCTGTATATATAGCGGCTGAGGCGTTTCTTATTGATTTCCTTGATCTCAAAAAAGCTGTCCTTAAAATCCTGATCATCCAGATAATCTTCCAGACCTCGCAGGCGGCTAAGATCGCGGGTCCAACAGCTGCCAATATGTTCTGAGATCAGGCTGGACAGGAGCGGATTGCAGGCCAGAAGCCAGAGCCGGGGCGTGATACCATTGGTCTTGTTTTGCAATTTTCCCGGGTAGAGCTGATCCAGGTCTGCAAAGACCTTCTTGCGCAGAATCTCGGTATGCAGCGCTGCCACTCCATTTACCGTATGTGAGCCATGATAGCAGAGCTGGGCCATGCGCAGCGACTTTTCGTGGCCTTCTTCGATGATGGAGACATTGCGCAATTTCATGATATCGCCGGGGTATCTGGCACTTACTTCTTTCATGATAAGCTCGTTTATCTGATAAATTAGCATCAGATGCCGTGGCAGCAGCTCTTCAAAAAGCGCTACGCTCCAGCGTTCCAGAGCCTCAGGCAGGATGGTATGATTTGTATAGCTAAAGACCTGTTTACATATCTCCCAGGCAGAGGCAAAATCCATGCGCTCTTTGTCGATGAAGATGCGCATCAGCTCCGGAATGGCCAGCGCCGGGTGAGTGTCATTGAGCTGGATAGATATCTTGTCCGCAAAGCCGTCAAAGCCATCGTGATCCCTTTTCCAATGATAAAAGATATCCTGCAAAGTAGCAGAGACAAAAAAGTATTCTTGCTTGAGCCGCAATACTTTACCCAAATGCAAATTGTCGTTCGGATACAGCACCTTGCTGATGTTTTCGCTGATGTTCTTTTGCTCCACCGCCTTCACATAATCGCCGTTATTGAAGTATTCAAAGTCAAATTCATCGGTAGCAGTGGCTTCCCAGAGCCGGAGGTTATTTACGTTGTCCACTTTGTAACCAGGCACGGGGATGTCCCAGGCCACAGCCATCACGTCTTCGGTATCTATCCAGCGATATACCGGGCCGTTGCCATTTTGCTCCACCGCTGTCACCTTGCCTTTGAAGCGTACACGATAGGTGATCTCGGGGCGCTTGATCTCCCAGGGACAGCCATTTTTGCGCCAGTGATCCGGAACCTCTCTCTGATAGCCGTTTACGATGTTTTGGCGGAAGATGCCAAATTCATAGCGGATACCATATCCGTAACCGGGATATGCGGAGCTTGCCATGGAGTCCAGAAAACAGGCTGCCAGACGTCCCAAACCGCCATTTCCCAAACCCATATCGGGCTCCAGCTCGGCGATGTCTTCCAAAGAATAACCCCGCGCTTTGAGCATATCATAGCTTTCATTGTACAAATCCAGATTGATCAGACTGTTGCCCAAAAGCCGCCCGATCAAAAATTCCATGGATAGATAATAGACCTTCTTCACATCGCGCTTGCGATATTCATGTTGCGTCCTGAGCCAGCGCTCGATCAGCCGGTCTCGCGAAGACAGCGCCAGGGCAAAAAATACATCCCAAATCTCCACGGTAGTATTATCTTTGATTAATGAATACTCCAAATGATTCAAAAATCTGGTCTTTATATCGTTTGTTTTCCCTTCAGTATCATCCGAAAAGAACATTGATTCATAGTCGTTACTTGGTATAAAACCTTCTTTCATCAGTAAAACCTCGTTTACACCCAATATCGGTGTCTTCTACGAACAATAAACGGCGCTGATGTTGTCAAGCAAAATCGCATGCAGGCATTCCCCCATTTTACGAGAGTCTGATTATGGACTGGTCGGCGTTTGCTATCTGAAATGCCGTCCTTATAGGACTCTATAACCTTGTTTAGCTGTAGGTTGCTATCTGAAATGTCGTCCCGTTCGGATTGGAAGGACATTAATGCTGGAATCATAAATCTTAACTGCCAAAAGTATAAACTGAAATACATAGGCATAGATGATAGCTAAGATACTATCATTAAGTTCATTATCAAAAGAGTGACTCAATATTTTGGGGGAATGCCAGAAATCGCATGCAGCAGAATTTTGAAGAGTTTTCCAAATATGACGGATAGCTTTGATCAAGACAAAGAATAAGGAATTAATGTCTCGCTGATCGGGAACCCGGACGAAGCCTGTGGAACTAAGCCGGGAAACTCTATACCTGCCCATGCTTTCAATTCGATTCTAATTCGTTTTTAACTCGAGCTTACTCGAAATTTCGAGTAAGCTCGAGTTAAAAACGAGATAAAAATAAGTTGATTGCAAGGGAGCCCAAAGGTGTGTGCGGGGGGAGACATATATAGCGGATATAGCATTATGTGATACATAGTTGGCCGGATATGCTGTATGAGACCTTAAAAGAGCATGATTCCGCATATTCGGTAGCAGTCTATCAATAAAGCAGTTGGGAACAGGGGTTGATTTTTATAGATATCGGGATCAGGTTGGCTATCCTCTTTCAGATCAATGCCTAATAGATTAATTAATTTCAAGCCTGTTGATAAATATCCACTGGTCATTTATAGCAGCAGGCATGGCATATATATTCTTTAATTGCTGTACATAGCACAGAAATTATGAATTACATTCAATCAGATATTTTCTGGGTAGAGCAAGAGCTTCACAAATCAGCACAAAATAAAGCTTGACCAATTTTTAGCGTGCGTGTATTTAGTTAAATAAGTAAAAGGAATATTGTGATGATGATAGCAACAGCAGTAATGAGCAAAAACGGCAAGCAGATAGCAGCAAAAATCTGCAAGGGGAAGCTCCTGTCTGAAAACAGTTTCATCAAAGTGATTTTAAGCAAAGCAGAGTTAATTGGTATAATTTGTGAGCTAAAGAAGCAGCAAGGGAGGCTTTTTGACCAAAGAATATCGCTTTAAGGGCATTAGCCCAGATGCTAAGTTAGTGCAAGGCACGTTTTTGGCGGACAGCAACAAGGCGGCCAAACAGCAGCTTGCGAAGGTGGAGCTTCGTTACAAGCTGAAGATTCAGGCTTTTGAGAGAAAGCGGGATTGGCTGTACAAAGTGTATGTTCCTGGTAAGAAAGCTGTATCCGGCCGTCAATCGGCCTATTCGAAAGAGGAAGTTGCCAATGCTTTGCGCAAGATGGGCTATACGAAGTTCAAAATTTCCCCGGTGCTTTTTGATATACCTTCCAAGCCTTCATTGGCTGATATCATGATGTTTATCAAGCTTTCGGCTACCATGTTGCGGGACAAGATGAGTTTTGGCAAGATTTTAGAGATGCTGGCAGAGGAGCAGCCGAATCGTGGATTCCGGGATGCATTGCAGCAGATCGAGAGTCAGCTCAAGTCTGGTGCAGAGGGGCGGGAAGTATTTATGCGTTTTGAGCACATCTTTGGTAAGTTTCCCGCTTATATGTTGGGTTTGGCTACTCGAAGCGGTAATATGGCTGAGGTGTTTGATGCCACGGCCAAGTTTATCGAGCGCGATATGGAGATCAAGAAAAATGTCAAGAAGGCCTTGATCTCTCCGATGTTTGCGCTTTTGGCCACTTTTGGCGCCATGATATATTACATAGTGGCCATATTCCCGGCCACGGCTCAGATGTTTTTGAAGTATGATATGCCTTTACCTCCGCTTACCGAAAAGACCTTGGCTGCCAGTGACTGGCTGAGTGTGTATTGGTGGGTATTGCTATTGGCAGTGGCTGTACCTATGTTTGTTATTTGGCGTTGGTGGCAAACTCCCAAGGGCAAAATCTGGCGGGATAAACGCATCATCAAGCTCCCGATAGTAGGCCATTTGTTGCACAAATCGGCGATTGAGATTTATTTCAGGGTCTTTGGCACGATCTATGGCGGTGCGGGAGACAATATCGAAACCATCAAGACATCTGCCGAGGCTTGTAGAAATGCCTGGATGGAGGAGCGCATCAAGCAGGTGACCATTCCTTTGATGTTAAAAGACGGTTTGGGTTTTGTGGAAGCGATGACGGCAGCAGAAGTATTTACCAGAACTGCGCTTACCCGTATCAGGACTGGTCAGGAAACGGGTACTATCTTACAATCTGCCCAGCAGATCGCCACTTTTTATGAAGCCGAAACCAGCTATAAAATGAATAATTTAGTGGAATATATCCAGACCATAGTGGGTTTGGTGGTAGCGATTGCCATCACCTTCCTTACCGTGGTCTCGGCTGAGATCGCCACGATTTCGCCGCCAACGATGTGATAAGGAGCACGCAAGATAATGCTAAGCAGTAAATTCGCTCAATACTTGGTTGAAAATGAATTTTTCACCGAGGAAACCATGCAAAAAGCCGAGAAGAAGATGAAAGAATACGGGGGTTCATCAGCAAGTGCTTTGGCCCGCGTGTTGGAGATCGAATTTGGTGCCCCGCACGATATGGTCTATGAAGCTCTTGCCATCCATTACGCTTTTCCGCTGTATAAAAAGAGCATAGAAGAGATTGCAGATAAACAGCTTGATGCCTGCAAAAGCGTTTTGGACAGCATGCGGCGTGATAGCGATGAGGAATTCAAACGCAGGCTTTTATTTCACAAAATCCTGCCCTTTGGCTTGCAAAAGGGCAGCCGTGATATTCTGAAGGTGCTGGCTTCTGATCCTACAAACCAGGTAATTCAGGAAATTACAAGCCGCACTCAATTTAAGCGTTTGGAAATTGTTTGGGCGCCGGTAAAGACTATAGATGAGATCATCGAGCGTGTGGCCCCGCAGAAAAACGAATTTTTACAGCTTTTGGAAGAAGCCGGCCAAGTGCTGGGAGACCTTGAGGAAAATAAAACGGTCGAGCTGGACGAGCAAGAGCTGGATGAAGAGATCAATAAGAGCCTGCTGGTCAATCTCTTTGAAGGTTGCCTCATCGAGGCGGTGCGCAAAGATGCCAGCGACATTCACATTATCCCCAGTGGGAAAACCAGTGCGGATATATATTTCCGCATAGACGGTAAATTGCAGCTATGGCTGAGACAAGAGAATACTCCGCCTGAGGCTCTTATGGCTGTAGTCAAAGACCGCTCTACCGGCGTGGACCGCTTTGAACGAGACACCGCTCAGGATGGATTTGCCCAGAGGCTTGTAGATGAACACCTGATCCGCTATCGCATCTCGATCTTGCCCATAGTCTCTCAGGAATTTGAGCGCCGCTTTGAAAGCGTGGTGATCCGTGTGATCGACGACCGTAAGGTAATCACAGACTTTCGTAAGCTCGGTTTTCAAGAGCAGGCCGAGCAGGAATTTTTGAAGTCCATCAATACCTCCAAAGGCATAGTGATCGTAACCGGACCCACCGGTAGCGGAAAATCCACCACCCTGATGGCAGCTTTGTACCACGTGATCCACCCCGGAGTGAATGTGCTGACCTGTGAAGACCCGGTGGAATATGTGATCCACGGAGCTAGACAGCTCAAGATCGGGCACAAGATGAGCTTTGATCAAGCGGTGCGTTCTATCCTGCGGCATGATCCTGATATCGTAATGGTAGGAGAGATTCGGGACCATACCACTGCCGAAACTGCGGTAAAGCTGGCCAATACCGGTCACCTCACCTTCAGCACTTTGCATACAAACGATGCCCCTTCTGCCATCACCCGTTTATACAAAATGGGTATTGAGACCTTCCTACTGGCTTACTCCATCAACATCATCATTGCTCAACGCCTGGTGCGCAGGCTGTGTCCGCATTGCCGCAAACCGCTATCCAAAGAAAGCTGGGAGGCAGCCATGCAGATCGGCGTTACGCAGGAGGAATTGGAGCAGGGAATCATCTTCGAGCCCGTGGGATGTCCCAAATGTCATAACGGCTATAAAGGCCGGACGAACGTGGCAGAGGCCCTGTATTTCTATCCGGAAATCCGCGCCGAAATCATAAAATCCGTAAGTGATATAGATGAAGACCGCATCCGCAAAATCGCCGAGAGTAAAGGGATGCTTTCCATGCGGGATAGCGGGCTGGAACGTATGCGCGAAGGCCTTACAGACCTCACCGAAGTACTATATGTGACATCGGAGGATTAAGATGAATATGATGGAAATGGTACTGGCCCTTTTTGCTGTGGTGCTTTTCTCGTCCATAGCTTTGAGCTACAACCAGGCTCTCTGGCGTCAGACCGATTATCTTTTTAATGCACAATTGGTGGTGCAAAGCAATCACTTGTGTCATGCAGTTCTGGACGAAGTGGATGCCAAGCTTTTTTCAGATCAGATCACTTTCGATGACATTATACCTGATTTTGACAGCACCACAAGAACGGTATATATAGACAGTCAATCCGAAACTTACAATCTGGCTATAGCAGCCACAGTCTGCGATTCTACCGGCACGATTTTGCCCTCTGGTTCTACCAGCCTCTTTCGCAGAGTGGATGTCACCGTCTCCGGGCCGACGGCCTTGAAACATCCTGTAACCATGAATCGGCTTTATACCCGCACGTTTATGTAGTCATGAGTGTATTATTAGATGTCATCGGCAGTGTTTTGATAGGCGGGATGCTATTGGTAATGATATTTACCTTTACTACCCAGCTTAGTGAAACCACGCAAAGAGCCATATACACCTCTACTATGATAGACTATATGGATCAGGCCGGCACCAAGATCAACGCCCTGGTAGCTCTGGCCGGAATCGGTATAGACGAAGATGAAGTAGTGGTTACTGCCGATAGTACGCGCCTGGTATTTAAAACCATGTGGAGCTATGACAACGATGTACTGACCAATGCCGAACATACCATAGACCTCAGCGTGGAAACCGGCATGAGCGATCTGGGCAATGTGATTACCATCAAACAGGATGGTGCCCTGCTGAGCAACCCGGCCTATGTGTCTTATATCGATACCTATATAGATTCTCTGAAAGTAAAGTATTATGGATATATTCTATATGTGGAATCGATGAAATTTGAGTATTTCGATGAAGACGACAACCTCACGGACGAAGAGGAAGATATCCGCTCGGCAGGAATAGAGCTTACCTTCAAGCGCGATGCGGTGGGCCTGGTAAGCCGGCCGCTGAGAACCAGTTTGTATATCCGGTGTTTCTTCATGAACAGCTACATGAGGATGGGAGTATAACATGGGTAGAGCGATGCTGATCTTTGTAATCCTGATGACCACCATATTTGCCGGAGTGCTCATCAATCTCAATAATAAATTGAGTGAAATGCCTACCGTATTGGTGCGTAATACCCTGATGCGCGAGGCTGAGAATGTAAGCGATTTTGCGCTGAGAAATGCGATTCGTAACGCTAATTCCGCGGCATTTTTGAACTACCATCTGGGAACTCCCCCTTTTACAGACGATGTGCATCATACGCAGGTTTTCACAGACTACAAGGTGGGCAATTGCATCATCGACAGCCTGCAATACAGTTTTTACAACGATGAAGATCATTATGAGGTGGGGAGCTACGTCCGTGGCGAGCTACAGGGGATTAAGGTAGGCCGTTCGGCAAAGATGGCATTTGATTATCCTTTCCAGGGACTGAGCAGCAGGCCGAATGTCCTGTATCTGGAGATGGAGCGCTTGATTTTGACAGGCCTTTTGAAAGCTCTAAGTGATTTTATTACGTGGCTTATACCTGGCGCTGCTTATAACAACGATGTGACCGACACCTCGGGCAACAATCATACTACTACAATATACTCAGAAGCCTTGCTTGCCGCTACCATACCCTGGGGGGGGGCTTATAGTAGATACTGCGTACCATTCCTGGGAGGATATGAGGGCTGGTTTGATTTATTTGGAGCCACCCACATGGTTGTAGCCAGAGATACCACGGTAGCTAATCCCATCCAAACTGACAGCTCGTTTAGCTTGCTTTGCTTTGCCAAGATTGATAATGCTGGCAGGCCTGGTCATGTAAATGAACAGGGTACTTTGTTGTGGATACCCAGCGACCCACATTCAAACGATTTGAAAAACAAACCCTCTGCCGCTATCTGGTTTAATCAATCTGACAAAACCATGCACTTTACCGTGACTCAGGAAGATGAGACTATGCTGGATTTATCTGTAGATCACGATAGCTACGGAACCAGATCAAACATCTTTAGTTGGTTCTTTTCTATCCCGATTTTAAACTCAAACCTCGAGCAATATCCCTGGAATTCCTATGGGCTCAGCTATAACAACGGCATCCTGAAGGGATATATCAATGGGGTAAGAGTGGGTACTGTGACGGGAGATGCGATCTCGGCATATCATAGCGAATATGGGATGTCCCTGGGCCGGCGCGACATCAGGACAGCAGGCGGCGGAGTATCCAAATACAGGTATTTTTTGGGGCTAATGGACCAAATGGGAATGCATGATCGCGCCCTGGTGGATTCTGAGATGCAAGGCTGGCACAATGGAGTGCTGCACCCTGCTACTATAATGTATGTAAGGGATTAACGAAATGAACATTGGACTTATTATGAATCAGACGATTTTGCTTTCGGGGATGGGCATCTATTGGTTTTTTGTATTAATTATCCTGTTAGGCACTGTGCCTCTGATAGTCTATTTGCAACACCGCTATAAGAGGTGCAGCATGAGATGCGAAACATACAAGCAAGAGATAGCGCAGCTTAAAGAGGAATTGCTCAAGGCAAAGTCTTGGGAAGCCTTGATTCCAGAACTTAGAAATATAGCTCGTCTGGATCACGACGTGAATACCCCGCTCTGTGTGATCACGATGTCTTTGGGCAGAGCAAAGAAGCTGGGGCAACAAAGTGGCGATGAATTATTACTGAACAATGTAAAAGATATCACGGACGCAGTAGCTCGCATC
>JALNWR010000014.1 GCA_023230795.1 Candidatus Cloacimonadota bacterium | reverse complement strand
TGGCAGGAGCTGCCCTTTGACAGCTTCATCATGCGATAGCCAGGCTGCGTTTTTGGTATAGATATCTACCGCCTGGGCGGCAGTAAGCGCTTCGGAAGGATTGTGGTGGTTCATAGCTGCTTCCAAGGACTTGATTATGTCCAGCTCGGTGACATACCAATCCGAAGAGCCGGTGATCTTGATACCGCGGGAAAGCATGGTGGCGTAGCGGTTCATCTTTCGCGCTCTTTCCTGGCCCAGGACTTTGGCATAAAAGCCATTATCGCCGCCCCAGAGCTGATCAAACATAGGTTGCATCACCGGCACTGCGCCGGAGGCTTTGATCTGATTGACCAGTGCGTCATCGGTAAGCTCGCAGTGTATCAATTGATGCCGCAAGTCTTTATAATCTGAATTTGCCAGGGCCATATACACGCTATTGATCTGAGTAATGGCTCTGTCTCCAATGCAGTGCACGCCTACCTGCAGGTTGTTTTGATGAGCCCGGGTGATGAAATCATGCCAGTATGAATCGCTCTGATACAGATTTCCCCGGATCGGCTGTCCCTTATAGGGCTCATACAAGGCTGCGGTATAGCTTCCCAGAGAACCGTCTGCGAGGATGCAGCCGCCAATGCGCCGGGCTCCCACCTCCAGGGCTGCTTCGATATTGAAAGATTGGGGATACAGTACAAAATCCACCCCAAATTCATCTATATGCTGCTGAATCAAGCTGTAATGACCGATGGACATATTCGCATCTCCCACCATGGTGTGGATGGTGGTAAATCCGGCTTTCAGCGCAAGCTCAGAGGCGGCATGATAGGCTTGCAAGACCAGGGAAGACTCGATGCTATTATGAAACCAATGCACCGCTTTGTCGTTTTCAAAACCCTTGAAAACTTCATTTTCACAATGGACTTTAGTCATCCCTCCCAAAATGCTGTCACAGGCGAAGCTGTTGATAATGCAGGAATGCCCGTCCACTCTGCGCAAGACCAGGTTTTTGTCCTTTACTACAGCATCCAGCTCTGCCCGGGTGGGAAAGCGCCCTTCGTGCGTCTTCTGCTCATCAAAATTCCAGGCAAAGATGTATCTGCCTTTATCGCCCATGCCTTCAGAGATCAGATCAAAGACATCCTGCAGGCTACGGGCTGCGCCCAGATTTATCATCAGAGAATATAGCCCGCCTTCAAAACTGTGGGTGTGAGTATCTATAAAGCCGGGATAGACATAGTTTCCCTTCAGATCGACCAGCTCATAGTCCTGGGTGGATTCCGGCAGCTCTGAAAGCAGCTTCAGGATCTTGCTCTGGTCTGTCAGGATGGCGACTATGCCGTTATCAAAGCTCGACTTGTGCCAAAACTTTGCATTATAGAATATCTTCATAGCAGCCCCCTGGCGATCAGGTCTTTAGTTATCTCATAAAAACGGCGGACGGGAAAGCCCATGACGTTGAAGTAACACCCTTCTATCCGGGTGATAAACTGGCTGCCAAAGCCCTGAATACCATAAGCTCCGGCTTTATCTGCAGGCTCCTGCGTCTTGATGTAATCCCGGATTTCCTCATCAGTCAGAGGAGCAAAGCTGACCTGAGTCTGTTCATAGCCGCATTTTTGCCCTTTTCTGCCCATCATGCAGATGCCGGTGATCACAGTGTGGGTATTTGCTCTAAGATCACTCAGGTAGCCATAGGCCTGTTCTGCAGATTCCGGTTTGCCCAAAATCCTGCCTTCCAAAACCACAATAGTATCCGCAGAGACGATCACGCTTTGACCATCGCCGGTGGCAAAAACCGCTTCGGCTTTGTTTCTGGCATTGCGCATAGCTTGCAGAGCAGGGTCTTCGCCGGTGATCGGTTCTGCGATATTACTGCTCTGGGTATGGTAGTTTATTCCCAACATATCGAAGATATCCCTGCGTCTTGGTGATTGGGATGCTAAAATTACCTTGTATTCATTTAATATCTTATCTAACATGGTTTTAATCCTTTGTGTCAGGGTGTCTAATAGCCTTATTACGTCAATGAAATTCTGGATTTCAAAGAAATAGCTTGCCTGAAAGAATGCCTTCTAAAATCCTTGCACTAAAGTACAAAAATATGTCCAGGAGGATCCAAATGGAACGCGTACACAATTTCAACGCAGGTCCTGCAGTGCTTCCAGAAGAAGTTCTTCGCGAAGCTCAAGCGGATTTGTTCAACTACAAAGGAATGGGACTTTCCGTAATGGAAATGAGTCACCGCAGCAAGGAATATCAAGCTATTATCGATGAAACTCACGCAGCTGTAAAGCGAATTTACAATCTGGGTGACGATTATGATGTGCTCTTCTTACAAGGTGGAGCCAGCATGCAATTCCTCATGGTGCCAATGAACTTTGCCCATGAAGGAAAGACTGCCAACATCGTTCACACCGGTGTGTGGTCCAAAAAAGCCATCGGTGAGCTGAAGAAGCTGGGCCTGCCCGTGCATCTGGCTGCATCCAGTGAAGAGAAAAGCTTTAGCTATATTCCCAAAACTCATACTCTCTCAGAAAATCCTGCCTATCTGCACATTACCTCAAACAACACCATTTACGGTACAGAATGGCATCATGATCCGGATGTGAAAGCCGGGGTCCCCTTGATCGCGGATATGAGCTCAAACTTTATGAGCAAACCCATCGACGCCCAAAAGTATTCCATGATCTACGCCGGTGCCCAAAAGAATGTGGGCCCTGCCGGAGCCGTAGTCGTAATCATCAAAAAGGACTTCCTGGCCACCGCCAAAGCCGGCCTGCCTTCCATGATGGATTACAACGTGGCCGCCAAAGCCGGAAGCATGTTCAACACTCCCCCCACCTTCACCATCTATATGGTAGGTCTGGTCTTGAAATGGATCGAAACCATGGGTGGACTTGAGAAGGTCGCCTTAAATAACCAGGCCAAAGCCAAGTATATCTACGATGCTATCGACTCTTCCAATGGGTTCTTTAAAGGCACCGTAGTCAAGGAAGACCGCTCTTTGATGAATATCACTTTCCGCATGCCCACCGAAGAGCTGGAAGCCCTGTTTATCAGCGAAGCCAAGAAAGCCGGAATGATCGGCCTCAAAGGTCACCGCTCGGTGGGTGGATGCCGCGCCAGCACCTATAACTCCCTCCCCCTGCCCGCAGCTCATGCCTTAGCTGAGTTTATGGGCGAATTTATGAAGAAACACGGATAAAACAAACCAAGATAATCGCTGCCCTTCTTAGAGCTGACTTATTCGCCGGAAGAAGGGCAGCCTTTTAGATCAATAAAAAAAGAGAGGTAACATGTCCCTTTTATCTTTACTCCTCAGGGGTGGGATTCTAATGTATGTGCTGCTTTTGATCTCGGTGGCCGTGATCGGTATCGTTATCGAGAAATACCGCCAGCTCGCCAAAGTTAAAAAGGCAAATCAAAACCTTTTGGCTGCACTCCAGGAGCAGAGCTCATTAGATAGCTTGCGTAGCACTCTGGCAAATCATCCCCAAGGCTCTCCCCTGGCTTTGATGCTGGATAAACTCTTCAATGCCCGGATAAATGATTCAGACTTGATCTCGCAGAGCATGGAGTCCAGTGCAAATCTGGAATTGCACCGTCTGGAAAAAGGGATGGGCTGGCTGAGCACCTTTGCTGCAGTAGCTCCCTTGATCGGCTTTTTGGGCACTGTGATCGGTATGGTACGCGTGTTTATGAGCATTCAGGCTCACAGCAGTGCCGGGGTGGATATCAACATCCTGGCCGGAGGCATCTGGGAAGCGCTGCTTACCACCATCGGTGGCTTGATAGTGGGAATAGTGGCTATCATCTTTTACAACGATTTGATCCAAAAGCTGGAAAACCTCGTCAAAGACATGCAGGATAGCGGTATCGAATATATGATCAGGATGCGCAGCCTCTCATGAAGCTCAGACTTTCCAAAAAGAAGATCAGCAGCACCATGCTCATTTCCATGACGGACGTGATCTTCCTGCTCATCATCTTTCTTTTGATAGTGTCCAATTTCAGCAGCCAGAGTGGCTTGCCTATCCGACTGCCGGGCTCGAAATCTGCTGCCCTGCATTCCTTGCAAAGCATCCACATTAGCTATTTGGGCGATGACCAGCTTTTTTACAACGGTGAACTGGTGGATTTCCCTACTCTTGCCGAACTGTTAACCGCAGACTACATCGACCCTGAGCAGGTAGTCAGATTTTCCGCCATGGAAGATACTCCCCTGCAGAAAGTGATCTCTGTGATGGATATCATCCGTGGAGCGGGCTTTGAAAAGATTTTTGTAGCCACCGAGGTCGTCAAGGAAGAGCTCCAGTGAAATCTGCCCCGCCACTTTACGAAAAATACCCTTATCTGATCTCACTGGCTCTGCATGCGCTGATCCTGCTGATATTTGCCATCATCTCCCTGAATGTAAAGCCTCAGGCAAAGTGGCAGCAGTTTGAGTGGATATCGGCTTCCGAACCCACCATGGCTGCCAGTTCTTTAGCGAAAGCAGATGCAGCGCATTCTGCCAGCGAGACCTCTGTATCTTCTGAAGGCAGCCAGGAGCTGGAAAGCCATCAGCTTCACGATATTGAAAGCCCGGCAATAGCAAGCCCTGCTCCAGCCAAAACCAGGATTAAGACTGCGCCCTTGCGCGAGACCTCTCTGGGGCAGACCTTGAACCCCTCGGTGAACGGCAGCACTGGCGCGGCAGAGGCTGCAGGCTCTTCCCTCAGCCTGATTGAAGGCGGCTCAGACGCCTACTTCATCCATGAAACCAAGCCTCGGATCACCCCCCTGGAAGATGATGTAGTGATAGTAGAATTCGCTCTCTCCTCCGATGGCCGGGTCAAAATGAATAGTGTAAACGTAATCAGCTATCGCCGCGCCGCACACTGGGAAGCGCTGCGGGAGGAGATGCATTCCTGGCGGTTTGGCTTCACGGGTGCATACAAAGCGGAAAAGCGTTACCGCATCCGCTGCAATTTCAAGCTGAGATAAGCACAATGAGCATCAAAAACTGCATCCAACGCTTTCAGATTCCCCAGATCATGGCTGTGCTCAATCTCACCGAAGATTCCTTTTCCGATGGCGGATACTATCTGGCTCCCTCTGCTGCTGTAGATCATGCTATGGCAATGTTGCAGGCTGGAGCCCAAATCCTGGATATCGGCGCAGAATCCACGCGTCCCGGCTCCAGGGAAGTAGATGCAAAGCTTGAGTGGCAGCGCATCCAGCCCGTTCTGGTCAGGATCAGGGACTTAGACCCCAATGTCCGGATTTCCATCGACACCCAAAAGGCGGAGGTGGCCGAACAGGCCATAGCCCTGGGCGCCGATATCATCAATGACATTTCCGCTTTGCAGTATGATACCGATATGGCAGGGTTGATAGCTGCCCATCCTCAGGTTAAAGTGATCCTGATGCACATGCAAGGCCGGCCGCAGACCATGCAAAACCATCCTCAATACGACGACGTGCTGGCTGAAGTCTCCGCTTTCCTGCAGCAACGTGCAGAGTATGCCATATCCCAGGGCATTGCCAGAGAGAATATCATCCTGGATCCCGGCATTGGCTTTGGGAAGAATCTGCAGCACAATCTCTCTCTTCTGGCCAGGCTGGATACCTTGAGCGAACTTGGCTACCCCATCCTTCTGGGAGCTTCGCGCAAGAGTTTTATCGATCGCATTTCAACTGCGCCGGCAAATCAACGTATAGGTGGCAGCCTCGCTACCACTATCCTGGCCTGTTTGAATCAAGCTGACATCATCCGAGTACACGACGTTCAGATTCATCGCCAGTTTTTGGATGTATTCAGCGCAATCTTGGAGGCAGGAGCTTAAAGATGGAATTCCTTATTCCCCAATTCAAAGACATCATCGATATTCTGATCATCGCATTTTTGATCTACCAATCCCTTTTAATCATCCGCAAATCCGGCGGTTACCAAGTGCTTTGGGGACTGCTCTTTCTGCTCATTTTGTATGTTCTGGCCAGTATATTTGAGCTTCAGATTTTGACAGCCCTGCTCAGCGGAATTCGAACCTATTGGATACTGGCGATTGTGATCCTCTTCCAGCCGGAACTCAGGACTATTCTCACCAAACTCAACCTGGCCAAAGAGCTCAAATCCGTCTTTGCCAGAGGAGAAAAATCCTCTATTTACACGCCCCTGATCGACGCGGTATCCTCCATGAGCTTTCGCAAGACCGGCGCTCTGATAGTTCTGGAAAACAAGACCAAGCTCACAGAATATATACAGAAAGGCGAACAGATAGATGCCAATATCTCTATGCGCCTGATCCTCACTATATTCAATAACAAGACCGTCTTACATGATGGGGCTATCATCATCCGCGGCAATAGAATCATGTCTGCCAAAGTAGTATTGCCTCTGTCTCAAAATTCCGAATACTCCCGCAAGTTTGGCACCCGGCACCTGGCCGGAATCGGCATCACGGAAGTATCCGACTCCATCGCCATCATCGTCTCAGAGCAAACCGGACAGGTTTCTGTGGCCCAGGGCGGGCATATCACCGTCGATATCGCTTTTGAAGAGCTGATGCAGATCATCACCGATGCCTCCAAGTAAAGCCCTGAAGATAGCTATCACCGGCAATATCGGCAGCGGAAAAAGCAGCTTTTGCAACTTTCTAAAGCAATTTGGCCACCAGGTTTTGTCTGCAGATGAGATTGCTTCTGAGATTCTGCTGAACCTGGCAGAGCTATGGCACAAGAGATGGGGAGACAAGGTGTTTCACGATGGGATAGTGGATAAAGAGGCTATCGCAGATATAGTCTTTCAAGATCCTCGCGAACTCGATTATTTGAATTCTGAAATCCATCCCAGAGTGATGCAGCGCTTTGCAGAGGAATCCGATAAGTCCGATGAGGATATGCTGTTTTTTGAGATACCTTTGCTTTTTGAAGCAAAGCTGGAAAGCCATTTTGACTATCTGGTTTTGGTCACAGCTCCCCGCGAGATAGTCTTGAAGAGGCTGCAGCAGCGCAATCCCGGACAGCTTGAAAATCTCAGGCTACGTCTTGACAGCCAGATTCCGGATGCAGAAAAGGCAGCCAGGGTGGACCTCGTTATAGATAATAGCCAGGATTTGATGCACCTTAAAGCTGAAGCTCAAAAGCTGATAGAAAGCATCCCAGATATTTAGCGGCAGCCGCTGCCCCCCCCCCAACTGGATAGGGTTAGTGGAGAACAAACTCGACACTACCCTACCCTATAGCGTACTTAGTCGCCGATTATCTTGATCAGCACTCTTTTACGGCGTTTGCCGTCATACTCTCCATAAAATATCTGTTCCCAGGGGCCCAGATCCAGTTTGCCTGCTGTGATGGCTACCACCACTTCACGTCCCATAATCTGCCTTTTGAGATGGGCATCGGCATTATCTTCAAATCCGTTGTGGCGGTATTGACTGTGAGGTTTTTCCGGAGCAAGGCCTTCCAGCCACTTCTCAAAATCCTCATGCAATCCGCTCTCGTCATCGTTGATAAATACCGAAGCGGTGATGTGCATAGCGTTCACCAGGATCAGCCCTTCTGAGATGCCAGATTCAGAAAGTGCTTTTTGTACTTGGGCTGTGATATTGATATACTCACGTCTGTGAGTAGTATGAAACCACAATTCTTTACGGTAGCTTTTCATGGCTTATATCAGGGGCTGGCTTTCCAGATAGGTGGCAAATTCGGTAGGCGTATCAAAGATGATGTCCGCTCCCGCTTTTTTTAGTGCCTCCTTACCGGCAAATCCCCAAGCTGCTCCCACAGCGATCATTCCAGCCCGTTCCGCAGTTTCTATATCCACTGGCATATCGCCCACAAAAGCGATATTTTCCAGAGGAACTTTCAGCTTCTCGGCCAGTTCCAGAGCCAGAGTGGGGTCTGGCTTGGTAGGTTTGTCTCGCTGTTCACCGCTATAGATTCCAAAGGGATTTTTGGTGTGACGGATCATCGCACCTCTAAAGAAATGACGGATCATCTTTTTGGTGAAGTAATGCGCCTTGTTAGACAATATAGCAAGCTTGATCTTTCTGCCTACCGCCAGCTGAATCATGTGCAATATCCCGGGATATGGCTTGGTATTGAGATACCATTCCAGATCATAAAAATCCCAAAACTTCTTGGCCATGTTCTCGATGGTTTTGGCATTACGATGCTTTTCGGGAAGAGCCCGTTTGACCAGCTCCGTTTGTCCGTCTCCCACGAAATTGTAAAAAGCTTCAATAGGATGCTGGGGATATCCCATGTCCGCCAGCGCTTTGTTTACAGCACCGGCGATATCTTGAATGGTATCCAGCAGTGTACCGTCAAGATCGAATATAACGGCGTTAATGACGGGAATTTTTTTCTTCATAATTTATACTTCCTTCTTTTGTTCTTGTATTTGTTGAAACTTGATGGGTTCAGATTCTGATCCGGCGTAAATCGACAGATGCGGGAAAGGAATCTCAATACCTTCTTTGTCAAAACGTTCTTTCACGGTAAGATAGAGCTGATTTCTCATATTGAATACATTAGAAGTGGCTGTCCAAACACCAAAATTGATATTAATGCCGGAGTCGCCAAAACTATCGATAAGCAGCATATGAGCAGGCTCTTTGAGGGCTTCAGGCATAGTGTCCGCAATCTCTCTAAGAATATCCATCACTTTGGGCAGGTCTTCTTTGTAAGCCACACTCAAGGATATCTGCGACCGGCGGATATCAAAACGAGTGAGATTTATCACGTCATTTTTGATCATAGTCTCATTGGGAACCCTTACAAAACGGCCGTCAAAGGTCTTGAGCTTGAGGGATAGCATATCGATGGTCTGAATGGTGCCCACCTGGCCATTAACCTCTATTACGTCGCCGATCACAAAAGGCTTTTCAGAAATCAAAAATATCCCACTGATGATATTTGAAATACTGGCCTGAGAGGCAAAACCAATGGCCACTCCAAAAATACCAGCGGCTCCCAATATCGCTGAAAGCTTAAAACCAAATTCATTTAAGATCATCATAAGGAGTATAAGGACTAAGGTGTATTTTACAAAACGAAGAATCATAACTTCGGTTTGCTTGGTCAGCTTGTCTTTAAGAATGCGAGTAAGCACCTTTTTGATGAGCCCTATCAAAGGAATTCCTATGACTAACATCAGCCCCACTCTGATTAACAGGCTGATGCGATCTGGGGTGAGAAAATCAGCAATAACATTCATGGTCGTAAGTTCAAACATATTTCGTACCTCGCTTTACTTTATCTAAGATGTAAATATTTAGTTATCAATAAACTTGTCAATCTTATTTTTAGCGTTTTAGCTGAGAACATAGACAAAATTGTAGATTATTCTCCACAACATGCTGAAAATGATGCCATATCAACCGGCATTTTGTTCAATAATTTATGAACTTTTTATTTTGAAATATGACAATTGCAGTACGACTATCACTAACGATATTGCTCTCATTGCCGACCCTAAGAAATCCATTTCATGTGAGCTCGGATAGCAAACACCGACCAGCCCACAGTCACGACAGCTCACCCTTTATCGACAAACTTGGTTTTGATTCGGTTTCGACTCGAGCCTACTCGAAGTTTCGAGTCATCTCGAGTTAAAAGCGTGTTAAAATTGAATCAAAAGCAAGGGCTGTGCCGTGGTATAATTAAGGCAGGCATAGCTATCAAAAAGCGAGGGCAGATTTTATGTGCGCCCGAGTTTAAACCAGGTCTTGAAAAGAAGCGGTAGAAATAAATAATCCTTGACCTAAGGTCGGCTTCTTGGTTCTTGTCACATAGCAAAACAGAGGAGTCATAATGAGAAATATTGATTTCCATAAAGAGATTGAAAAGTGCTCCGCTTTCCTCAGAGATTATCTACAGGCCAGCGGACAACAGAAATATATTCTTGGAGTTTCCGGAGGGATAGACAGCGCTCTATCTGCTGCTCTGGCAGCTAAAGCTATCGGAAGCAGCCAGGTCATCGGAGTCTCGATGCCATATAGTGGAAGCAATCCCGCCAGCCGGGAGGATGCAGAATTGCTCTGCAAACACCTTGGCATACAGCAGATTACCATAGATATCAGCCCCATGGTGGATGCCTATTTTGAAGCTCATGAAAAGGATGCAAACGCTTTGCGCAGGGGAAATTGGATGGCCAGAGTGCGCATGTGTGTGCTTTTTGATCTGTCAGTAAAACATCAGGCTTTAGTCTTGGGAACCACAAATCAAAGTGAGTATATGACCGGATATTTCACACAATATGGCGATTCCGCAGCGGCTGTAGAGCCTATTGGCCAACTTTATAAGACAGAGGTTTGGGCTATCTCAAAAGCGATGGGATTGCCGGAAAAGATCATCAGCAAGCTGCCCACGGCCGATCTTTGGGAAGATCAAACCGACGAGCAGGAGCTGGGCATCTCTTACCAGAAACTGGACGAGATTCTCTGGGCCATACGTAATATGGATAACCTGGATGGATACGAGCAAAGCCAGGTTTATGCAGTTTACAAACTGATTGCCCACAGCGCTTTCAAGCGCAGTCCTGCCCCCATGCCGGAGCCGCCATGTTCTCTTTAAGCCCCAAAGACCGCTGTAAAAAATGCCGCAGTGAACGGGCTCTCAGGCTCTGCCCCAGGATAGATAAAGGACTGTGCTGGCGTTGCTGCAATGATCTGCGCATCGATCTGAAGTGCCCGGATAGCTGCCCTTATGCCCCCAAGCTCGAAGCAGACAGTGCTTTTCCCGCTTTCAAAGCAGATAACAATCACGAAGCCCTACATGCCACCAAGGCTTATATAGATATCTGGATCAACAAGGAAAACCCCGTCTTTGAAGGCAGCAATCCGCGAAGGCTGGCTGCAGAAGACAAAAAGAAGACCTTGGATATACTGTCCGAATTTCAGTATCCGGGGAATTTTCCGGTGGATTATCTGATGCAGAAGCTGGAGCTTCCCTATCAAAAGGAAGCGCAGATCGAAACTCCGGAAGATGTGGCAGGCCGATATCTCGACCACATCATCGCTTTGGAATATGATGAGCTGCAAGATCTTACGATGAATAACTCAGCGCTGACAGACCTTAAGGGTCTGTATGCAAAGCTTATCCGCAATATTCCTTTTTTGAAGAAGATCAAACGCTATAGCTACATCCACAGCGGCTTATCCGAAGATGGTTCTCAGGCTATCATATTCGTGGAACTTAATCATAGGGATGAATACACCCTTATCCTGCGCAAGGAAGAAGGAAAATGGTACCTCAGGCAAAGCCTGAACGGCAATCCCGCCCTGTATTTCAAGCAAAATGAGCTGTATCAGAGCATCGCACAGATCCTGGCCAATGGCGACGACGCTAAGGCCTACAACGAAATAGTCCAAGCTTTTCGCAGCTATCCTGATAGTGCAGACTTGTTTTATTACAAGGCTCTGTATTGGCTCCTGGTAAAGCAGCCGGATAAGGCCAGACAGGATTTTCTGGCTTCCATCGCTCTGGACAATGCCTTTGGCCCTCCTTACATGCATTTGGGGCTGATAAATCTGAATGATAAAAACTATGCTGAGGCCAGAAAATGGTTTGAAGCTCTGACGGAGCTTCAGCCTGAAAACGCCGATGCTATCAACAACCTGGCCATAGCTTACCTGGCCGATGGTGATAAAGAAAAAGCCCTGAGTTTGTGGCGCAAAATCCTGCAAAGCTTCCCCACTTACGAAATGGCAAAGAAGAATCTGGAAATTTATGGATAGATATTATATGAAACTCGCCATGAGAGCTGCAGAACGCTCTCGCGGCAAATGCTCCCCCAACCCCTTCGTGGGCGCAGTAATAGTAAATGGTGGCAAGATAGTGGCAGAAGGCAATACCCAGCCTTACGGTTCTGACCATGCCGAAATAGTGGCGATCAAAGAAGCTCAGGGCAAATGCAAAGGCGCTACCATGTATGTGAGCATGGAGCCTTGTTGCGTCTATGGCAAGACTCCGCCTTGCACATCGGCCATCATCGAAGCTGGAATCAAACGAGTGGTGGTGGGCATTTTGGACCCCAATCCCCAGATCTCGGGCAAAGGCATCAAGACTTTACAAGAGGCTGGGTTAAAGGTTGAACACGGATTTTTTGCCGAGGAGATCACAGAGCAGCTAGAGTACTATCTCTGCTACGTTAAGCGCAAACGTCCCTTTGTGATCTGGAAAAGTGCTTTGTCTCTGGACGGAAAATACTCTGCCAGCGACGGTAGCTCAAAATGGATATCAAATCCCTCCTCCCGTAGATTTGTGCATAAGACCCGCTCTCAGGTCGAGGTGGTTTTGGCCGGCATCAAAAGTGTGGCCCATGACGACGCTATGTTAAACGCCCGAGGTCTGCGCTCTGCCAAGCAGCCTTTGCGTGTAATCCTGGACCCATATCTGGATATATCTCTTACTTCAAAATTGGTGGAAAGCGCCGAAGAATTCCCCGCCATGATCATGTATATCAAGGCTGATGAGAGTAAAATCCAGGCTTTAAAAGACAAAGGAGTTCAACTCAAACAGTCTGCCGGGTACAAAGATGAGCTGGACCTCAAGGCAGTGATGAATACGCTGTATGAGATGAATCTATATTCCGTGCTGCTGGAAACCGGAAATCGGCTGAGTGAATCTTTCTGGAAGGCAAAACTGGTAGATAAGTGCATGATATTTTACGGCAATATGATCCTGGGTGGAGAAAGAAGCATTTTCAGACATTACGACCGTCATAATATGGACCGCGCTGTGCCACTGGAAAAGATAAAGGTAAAAAAGCTGCTGGATAATGTCCTGGTTACAGGCTATCCGCTGTTGTAAGCTATAGAATCAACTACTTTCTGGAAAACTCAAAGATATCTGTGGCAGAGCCCAGAAAGAGCATGGTGTTCAGGTCTTTGCGCTCATTGAAGGCAAATTGCAGGCGCAGAGGGGCAAACATGGTGTCGTATCCGATGCCGGCATAGACACAATGCTCTTTCTGGCTGCCTAAAATTAAAAACTCATCGTCATCATAGCTCATACCCTGGAATCCGGCCTGCAGATGCAGACTCCCCACTGGATTCAAAACCAGACCAAGATCGTAAATCATATAATGCGGTGCACTTATCTCATATTGGGAATAGCCCTTAAAGCCATCTATACCGCCTATAGCAAAAGGGTCGAACTTATCTGAGGGAGTGGAATCAAAATAGCTCCCGATATTGGCTGAAGCTTTGAAACTAAGGCCTTTTGCCAGAGGAATATAGCCCTCCATGTTCCCTCTCATGCTATTATAAATATAATCCGAAAACTGCTCGTCGCGGGCAAAATTGAACTTTCCCATTACCCTCGCCCCGCTATAAGGAAAGACATAGTTATCCAGGCTCTCATGATAGCCTTTTACTCCGAATCCGCTCACGGTATAGGACCTGGGCAGCATTTCGGATTCGGAAATCTCCCGGTATAGTCTGGTATTGCTGTGATATAAAAAGAGTTCGGCAATGGCAATGTCCTTTGTAAAGATACCCAGCCCGGTGGTGCCGCCCCACTTTAGAGATTTCACGCTATTTATGCGGTAATGATCATCGTTATAAGCGTAGAGAGTTTTCTCGTTGATATAGGGGAAGAGCCGGTAGTAAACTCCCCAAAAATCCCCGAAATTCTTTACATAATCAATATTCAGTTCGTTTTTGCCGCCCAGAAGCACGCCGGCCATGAATCTGGAATTCTTCAGTAGTAAATTCTCCACGTTGAGAACCACGCTGGCAGTGAGTTTTTCTACATCACCGTAGGAGTTATTGATAGCGATGGTCTTGGGCTGGCGCTCACTCACATGAATATTGAGCTGATAGCTGCCGTCTTCCAAAGGCACGAGGTCTGGATACAGGACGTTGAAGTATTGTGAGTTCCAGGCTCTCTGGCAGGCTGCGAATATCTCTTGTTTGGACAAAATGCCGCCGGAGTGTAGTCCCAGATATTCCCGGATTTTGGCAGCGCTAAGGTATTTGTGGCCATATACTTCTATGCTGCTCACGGGGAAGCTGTCCCGGGCTTTGTCAAGATGGGTATCCGTGCTCTTATCGCGGCGCGGATTTGCTCTGATAAAGGCCCTTATTTCTTCTATATGCTCACGGGCGTAGTTTTCGCCGATCGCAATGATCTCGCTTACATACTTAAAATTGGCAGAAGAATAATGCAGAAGGTCAGGTTCCAGCAAGAGATCGCATTGATCCAGGTTTTCATTGAGGTTGCGGGTGATTCCGATATTTATGGTTTGGTCTAAAACAGCCACAAGATTGCTTAATTGATCAGCATCTCTGAGCGAGGAATTTACCTTGATGCCTACCACCAGATCGGCTCCCATCTTCTGCACTTGTTCGATGGGGAGATTTTTTGAGATGCCGCCATCGATGTAATACTGATCTCCCACCTGAAAGGGAGGCAGTATGCTGGGAATGGAGATTGAAGCTCTCAGAGCCTGCACTAAAGAGCCAGATTCGAAGATCTGCGGCTCTCCTGTCACCAAATTTGTGGCTATACAACTGAAGGGAATCGGGTAGCGCAAGAAATCCTGCTCCTGGGCAGCTCCCGCAACTAAATCAAATAGCTTTAGATTCAAGGAATTTACCTTAAACACGGCAGAAGGCAGCTTTGGCTTCCAATGCTGATCGAGCTCAAACACTACATTACCATAAGGCGCCCAGCGTTTTTGCCCGATATACAGGTCTCTGCGCGAGACCTTGTCCTGCATCAGCTTTGCCCAATCTGTATTGCAGGAAATCTCCTGAATCTCGGTGGCATCATAACCCATGGCATACAGAGCTCCGATGATCGCTCCGATGCTGGTTCCGGAGATGTAATCCGGCCTTAGCCCTTCCTCTTCCAAGACCTTGAGGATGCCAATATGCGCAAAACCCCGGGCTCCGCCTCCGGATAGGGCATAGCCTATCTCGTTGGCAAAAGCCGCAGTCGTAAGCATCGCTATCGCGATGATAAAGGCCAGTTTTTTCATTTATATCAGCTTAGAATTCGCCGCTAAGTCCCCCGCTGCTTGCTTCCGTATCCTGGGGCTCAAAGGGCTCTTCCGCCTTTACATCCTGAAAGAAGTACTCTATCCGGCCAAAGACACAGGTAGATTCGATGTGTATCGCTCTTCCCTGCCCACTGCCGGTCTGAAAATGGCTATCCCCAAACCCGTATTGGCTCTTATTGGGAAGCACTGTGGCTCCAAACACCGTACTGGGCTCGATATCATATCTCAGATGACCGGGCAGGATGATCTCGGCAGAACCGAATATTACGTTGATTTCCATGTCTGAAGCGCTTTCATCCAAATCGGTAAGATCGAGCTTCCCTCCTGAAAAGATCATATTGTACTCTCCGCTCTTGTTTGTGCGGATGTATGTTCCTTTCTGAGAGCGATCGCTTTTCACTGTCCTGGTACCGGTTCCGATGAGCAGCCTGACGCCAAACATGATGATGATTACGGCCAGGAATATCTTGGCCAGGGGCATGTTGATATTGAAGGTCTTCAAGATCAACGAGATACCCCATAAAAGCAAGAGTATTCCCCAAAAGATGTTACCGAAGAAAAAGTTCAATCTCATTCCTCCTCCACTTTTACATTTTTAGGCCTGTTTCGTATGCTTCTCTCAGTTTGAGAGTAGATACAGCTATATCGTCATTGATAATAAAGGACTGCGCAAGGGTTACTTCGCCCAGTTCATACAGCTCGACACTGTGCTTCTTTGCCAGAGTGAGAATCTCACCCTGATGCTGGCTTGCCGCCGAGATGATGATATTGGCTCCAGATTCCCCAAAGTAGGCAATGGCAGCCGCCTGGCTATGGGATATCTTACCTTTGAAGCCAAAAGTCTGCTCAGGATGGAAGCAGGATTCCGCCAAAGCGATGGCCAGGCCTCCTTCGCTCAGATCATGAGCGCTGTGAATCAGTCTGGCTTCATTGAGCTCGATCACCGTGTCCTGCACCCTTTTTTCCAGAGCCAGATTTATCCGGGGAGGCAGGCCGGCGACTTTATGGTGAATCACCTTGAGATATTCGCTGCCGCCGATGGTTTTGGCAAGAGGCCCTAGCAGGAATACTTTGTCTCCCGCTGCTTTGAAATACTGAGTCTGGGCCAGGCGAAAGTCCTGCATGAGTCCCAACATTGCGATCACAGGGGTAGGATAGATGGCGCCTTCGGGATTTTCGTTGTAAAAGCTCACATTCCCGCCGGTTACAGGAGTATCAAAGGCCAGGCAGGCATTTTTCATACCCTTGATGCATTCCTTGAATCCGTAATAAACTTCCGGTTTGTAAGGATTGCCAAAATTCAGGCAATTACTGATGGCGATAGGCTTTGCTCCGCTGCAGGCCACATTCCGGGCTGCTTCTGCCACAGCTGCCTTGGTTCCTTCATAAGGATCAAGATAGCAGTAGCGGCCATTACAATCTGTAGAAGCGGCGATGGCTTTGTCACTTTCCCGAATCCGGATTACCGCTGCATCACTGCCGGGTTCTACAGTAGTGGAGATTCCCACCATATGATCGTATTGGCTGAAAACATGGCGTTTGGAGGCGATATTGGGGCTGGCCAGAAGCTTCAGTAGGGTTTCACTATGATCATGATCCAGATTTAGCTGGCTCAAATCCTCTTTTTGAAGCCTGTTCAGATATTCAGGTCTTTTGGACTCGCGGGTATAGACCGGTGCCTTACCGCCCAGTATCAGATACTCGGCAGGAATCTCAGCTTCCACCACTCCCTGGTTTTTTACCCTGAGCATTTTATCATCGGTGATGCTACCGATCTGCACTGCATCCAAATCCCACTTTTCGAAGATGCTCAAGACTCTGGCGATGTTTTCCGGCTGAACTATTACCAGCATCCGTTCCTGAGATTCCGAAAGCATGATCTCGTATGTATTCATATCGCTTTCGCGCTGAGGCACCTTGCTCACATCGATCTCTATTCCTACCTCGCCTTTGCCCGCCATTTCCGAGCTGCAACAGGTGAGTCCGGCAGCTCCCATATCCTGAATTCCTACCACCAATCCGGCGTGGATAATCTCCAAAGTGGCTTCCAGCAAGAGCTTTTCATAAAAGGGATCGCCCACCTGGACTGCCGTGCGCTTCTCTTCAGATTCCTCCGAAAGCTCGATAGAGGCAAAAGTAGCGCCATGGATGCCATCCCGGCCTGTCTTTGCGCCTACTATGATCACGGCATTCCCCACTCCTGCAGCGGCGGATTTGGCCAGGTGCTGATGCTTCAGCAATCCTATGGCCATAGCGTTTACCAGGGGATTGCCTTCGTAACTATCCTCAAAGTAGATCTCTCCGCCCACTGTGGGCACTCCAAAGCAATTGCCATAATCCGCAATACCGCGCACCGCTTCGGAAAGCAGATGCTTGACTGCCGGATTTTCGGGATTGCCAAATCTGAGCGAATTAAGCGCGGCGATGGGCCGGGCTCCCATGGTGAAGATATCCCGCAATATGCCTCCCACTCCTGTGGCAGCGCCATGATAGGGCTCCAGGGCAGAGGGATGATTGTGGCTTTCAATCTTGAAGCTGATGGCCAGATTATCTCCGATATCCACCACTCCGGCATTTTCCTCACCGGTTTTGGTCAGCATCATCTTGCCTTCTTTGGGCAAAGTTTTGAGCTGCAATATGGAATTCTTATAGCTGGCGTGTTCGCTCCACATCACGCTGAATATGCCCAGTTCCACAAGTTTGGGCTCGCGTCCCAGGATTTCAAGTATATACTGATATTCCTCAGGTGAGATGCCGTGTTCGGCAATGATCTGATCGGTAATTTGCATTATTTTCTTTCCTTAAAGAGTTTAATCTCGTCTTTTTTTATCTTGTTAATGAGTATATTTAGCCTTTCTTCGATGATGGCATAGGTCTTTCGATAGTTCTCGATATCACTTCCGTGAGGGTCTGCTATATCGCCGGTAAAGCCGGTGATTTCATTGAGGGTGAGAATCTTATGTCCGGTAGCCGGATTAGCTTGTCGGAGGAAATCCCGTTGGCGTTCTTCCATGGTAAGTACCAGCCAGGATTTTGCCACCATTTCCGGAGTAATCTGCTTGGATACATGCTCCTGAGCCTCCAGTACGCCTTGCTGCATAAGCAGTTGCATGGAATATAGCGAGATCATGTGTCCTCCTTCCAAAAGCCCGCTGCTATCGGTATCCAGCTTGAGATTCTGCTCGCGGATCATCTTGGCAAAGAGTTTCTCCGCGATGGGACTGCGGCAGATATTGGCAGTGCAGACAAACATCACCAGCGGCCGGGAAAAGGACTCTTTCACCTCATAAAAAGGCACCGAGCCCTCGCGCAGGCATTTGAGGTCTTCGATCCCGCCTTCTTTCTTGCTGAAATACTCCACCAGAGTAGAAGCTGTAGCTCCATCCTGAATAACCCTTTTTGGAGGATACAGGGCAAAGTCAAACCACGAGCCGAAGATCTTCTCAAGCCTGGCTACATCGTTTTCTGCAGGGAGATTGGAGTAATTCACCGAAGTGCTTACTATAGGCTCGTTTAAAAGCTCGATAAAGAGCCTCAACAAAGGGTCCTGCGGCACCCGAAACGCCACCTTCCCATTCACCGCCACGTGCTCAAACCGTGGATCATCCACAGTAAAAGCTATGCTGAGGTTCCCTGGAAAATACTGTTGCATCAGCGTATGAATCTTATCCGGAACGGGAATATTCTCCTCTTCAAACCACATGATATTGGGCACCAGAACTATCATTCCGGCACCACGGCGCTGCTTGAGCTCATTGATCCTATTGATGGTAGAGATAGCCGAAAGTCGGGCTCCCACTCCCCACATAGTTCCCGTATAGTGCAGGATGCTGGCCTGCTGTAAGGGGTCTTTGTTCAAGATGCTAATTAGTTTTTTGGGTGAGGGATTATTTACTTTTATCATTTTCTATCCTTATCTCTTTTTGGGCTATTGTCTTCTTCATATCCTTATCATCAGGGCTCAAAGTATGGCACAGGATTGATGGCTGCTCCATCTTTGCGCAATTCAAAATGCAGGGAAGGCTGATTTGCCGAGCCGGTCATCCCGCTGCGGGCAATCATCTGCCCCCTGCTTACACTGTCGCCTCTTTTTACCACCAGGTCGCTATTAAAGCCGTAAAGGCTGAAAAAACCGTTTTGATGGTCTATGATAATCATCTTACCCTGACCGCCATAACGGTCTGCAAAAACCACTTCACCGCTATCTACAGCCACCACCTTTGTGCCTTCACGCACAGCGATATCCACTCCATTGCTAACCACAGAAGTATTGTAAGACCGGGTCTCCTGACCAAAATTGCGGATGATTTCACCCCGCACCGGCCAGAGTATCCGGGCCTGCGTAAATTCGTACGAAGAAGGCTCTCTTCCGCTCTCTGCCATCAAACGGTTGATAAGAGTTTCTAGCTCGGCGGCGTCTTGCCTTAGTTTAGCGATATAAGCCTTCAAGGCATTTTCTTCTGCGGTAAGCTTTTGGCTTTGATTGGTAAGATTGCGAATCTGTTTGTTGTATCTACTGCTTTTTTGTTTTTCGTTTCTTAGATTGCGGGAGATTCTGGCAGCTTGATTGCTGGTCATCTTTTGGGCTTGCTCCAGAGACACTTTGAAGCCACCCAGTATGTCTATAGAACGTCGATTGTGCAAAATCAGCTCTTTCAGATAGCGATGATCCCGATGTGATATACCCTGATTCCTATAGCTGCAATCCACTCTGAGCAAGATATTTAACTGATCGTTTTGCACCTGATGCAGACCTTCCAGCCTCTGGTTTGCGATCTGAATCTGCCGCTGCACCCGTGAGAGGGAATCCCGCACGGTTCGATGCTCGGATTGGTGTTTCTTCAAGTTTTGTTCGGTGATATTCTTTAGTGAAGAGGTGCGCTGAATCTCGCTTTGGGTGGTTTTCTTTTTGGCGGCGGTTTCTTTAACTTTGTTTTCCGTGTTTTCCAGCTCAGATTTCAGACGCTGCAATTCCCGCACTTTATCGTCTATATCGTCCGCATAAAGTACGATTCCTGACATGATCAATATCATCACTATCAAGGTCTTGCGCATATTCTTCTCCACATCGTTATCATTTATTCAAAGTTTTGAATTTGCTCATCTGTGTCAATGATAATCTCTGTCTTGAGATCAAGGCTGCCAAAATCAAGCTCTGTAGTTCGCCGCCTGGCAGAGCATTTTACCTAAGCTACACCAGCTAAAAAGTCCTCTTAGCAGCTTTATGAAAGAATATCAAAGCCCAGGAAGCTGAAAGAGAGCCGCTATATGTTCTAAACATTCTGGAGCTAAATGGGGGATTCGAACCCCCGACCTACTGATTACGAATCAGTTGCTCTACCGAACTGAGCTAATTTAGCACCTTGATCAGGTCGAGGTGAATATCCTCGTCCATGAGATCAACAATCTTTTTACGAATGATTCTTAAATTCCCGTTGTCTATGGTTTGATCCGCATCCTCCATCCTGTAAAAGGTAGTGGTATGCACACTTACGGAAAGCTCGGCCGGGCTGTAGAGATTATGGGGATAAAAGAAAGGGATATCCCCCAAACTCAGCACTTCAGAGCCATCCCCCGCCGTCTGCCAAGGCGGCATAGGCATCTGATATTCGATATATACAGTATTTTGTTCTTGATTAAACAAGCTGGGATCAAAGCTATAAAATACCACCGGCGATCCTGCTTCGATCAATTCCAAACGACTCAGTTCCGGAGCAAAATGCAGGGGATGAAGGTCTGTAGTGATAAAGAACTCTGCTTCTTTGCCGTTGATCTTCATCCTGTCTATTGTTACACAACAAGCCAGAAACAAGCTGTAAAAATCCGCCTCTTCCAATTCCGCCTGCGAAACCTCGAAGCTGAGCTTGGCATATATTTTACCCAAGCGCCTGCCGGGAGTGAGCTGTAAATCATATTCCTGAGCTTCTAACAAACGATATTCCACAGGAGAGATCAGGATCTCTTCCGCTGAAAGGCTCAGCAAAAAGCCAAGCATTACTATGATAAGAATTAGATGTCGCATGATTCTCCTCGTCAAAATCCATTATTTTCTCCAAAGCAATTTATGATGCGGTTTTCGTCAAGCTAAATGTGTTTGAAGGTTTGAACTATGTGAGAGCAGGGGGATTCCGTTTTTAATTGTCAGCAGCAGTGGCCTGCTTGCTGGATTCGATGCGTCTCGCATCGAGCAAGGCCTAAGCCTTCAAAAGAGCACATGCCGTGCTCTGCAGGTGAGACGCCTGCAGAGCAGGGGGATTCCGTTTTTAATTGTCAGCAGCAGTGGCCTGCTTGCTGGATTCGATGCGTCTCGCATCCAGCAAAGCCTAAGCCTTCAAAAGAGCACGTCCCGTGCTCTGCAGGCGAGACGCCTGCAATCCAGTAGCTGCGCCGAGCTGTTGCCGGGTTGTCTC
>JALNWR010000013.1 GCA_023230795.1 Candidatus Cloacimonadota bacterium | reverse complement strand
CAAAAGTGCGGCTACGGAAAAAGATCCAGGCAAAACACACAAAATGGAAAGTGACTACGACTCCTATCACCTTCATTACTTTGCTGTGAGCGATTTTCAGGCTGAGCCAGGCTTTGTCAAAGATCAAAGCCACCCCGTGCAGGCCTCCCCAAAAGACGAAATTCCAGCTTGCACCATGCCAGAGTCCACCCAGGAGCATTGTGATTCCCAGGTTCAGGTACTGCCGGCTCTTACCTTTGCGATTTCCGCCTAAGGGAATGTAAACATAGTCCCTGAGCCAGGTGGAAAGCGAGATATGCCATCTGCGCCAGAAATCTGTAACGCTATGGGCCTTGTAGGGACTATTAAAGTTAATGGGCAGGCTAAAACCCATCAAAGCGGCCAGGCCTATGGCGATATCAGAGTAGCCGCTGAAATCGCAGTAAATCTGCAAAGCATAAGCATAGACTCCAAAGAGGTTTTCCATACCAGAAAAAAGCGCGGGATTCTCAAAGATACGATCCACAAAATTCACCGAGAGATAATCTGCGATCACGCCTTTCTTGAGCAAACCGGCAAAGATCAATACCAAGGCTCGGGCGATGGTATCTTCATCCAGTTCCAGCTTTTTGTGAATTTGCGGGATGAAGTAAGAGGCTCTTACGATGGGGCCGGCGACCAATTGCGGGAAGAAGGAAACAAAAAAGGCAAAATCTTTGAAGCTGCGGATGGGCTCCAGCTTTTTGAAGTATATATCCAGGGTGTAGCTCCAGGTCTGGAAGGTGAAAAAGCTGATACCAACCGGTAAAAAGATGTCCATCATCGGAATAGAACCACCAAAGAGCTGATTGATGGTGCCAATGATGAAATTCGTATATTTGAAGTAGCCCAAAGTCCCCAGATTCCACAATAGGCTGAGCCCCAGCCAGGCCCGCCGACCTTTCTTGCTGCCACTGCGATGGATTGCTGCACCGAGGGCAAAATTGACAAAAGCTGTGAGCAGTAAAAGCAGAACGAAGCTGCCGCTGGTCTTAAAGTAAAAGTAAAGTGAGACAGCGAGCAGATACCAGACCCTGATGCGGGTGCGATTCACCACCAGAGGATAGATCAAGAGCACGAGGATAAAGAAAAAGAGGAAGAAAGTGCTATTGAAAAGCAGAGGATTGGCTTGATCGTAGTTTAACGAATCAAGGATGCTCTGCCAAATCTGATTCATCTAAGCTCCCCGTTTTCGCTGTATGTCTTGTATCCCTTGATCAGGCTTTGATAAAAGAGATGTCCTTGCAGCATGTATCCCTTTGGAGTGTAATGCAAAAAGTCCTTAGCTGCCATCTTGTGCTGCCTCCAGGTATTGATGCTGCCTGCGCCACCCATTACAGCCCTGAGCTCCCACCAGGCCAGATTGTGCTCTGTTGCATATTCGCGGATATTGGCTTCGATGCTGCTGGTAGCGGGGTTTAGCTTGCCATGCTTATAGGAATCCGGAGGAAGGGTAAACAGCAGGGCGCTGGCTGGATTGGCACTAATTAGATTATCCATAAATAGCTGTAGATTAGCCTTCATCACCTGGTCCCGGTAACGTCCCTGAGCGTCGTTTGTGCCCAGCGATACTATGATCAAATCCGGCTCTAAAATGCCGATCTGCTGGAAGAACTGCTGATCGTTTGCCAGATTGTAAAAGCCTGCTCCATTCACGCCCATACTATGGTATAGCAAACCCTTTTCTTCCCGCTCCAAACTAAAGCCATATAGCCGCTGCATGCTGTCCGGAAGATTGATTTCAGCCTCACCTATGAGCTGGTCAAAGCTAAGCAGATGGCTGCTGCAGGCTGGATGATTATCGGGATTGATCTTTTGAAAGCCGGAATCTTTGCTGAACTGAGCAGTGTGATCGGCAAAGACTTTAATGCGATCAAATTTACTATCGATTTGGAAGAAAGAATTGGGCAGGATCCGCATGGTTGCTGGTCTGATTATTTCCAGGGTATATCCGCTGAGGCTACGGGGCCGGGAGATGCTGCCAAAGCGAGCCTTGGACAGAATTTGATAATCATCCGGCTGGTTTGTCCCTGCCAGTTTATGGGGGAAGATGAGTCCGCGGCCGGCGTTGCCAAAATACTTTTGGAGTGCGCTGCGGGCAGTTCCGCTAAAGAAACCGCTCTGAATATGTGAATCCCCTATCTGGTATATTACTACCCGCTCCCGACGTCCTGCTCTGAGCTCCAGGAGCTTGTGGTAAAATTCAGTCAGGGCTGGGGTTTCATTCGTAAGGAGATTGAACTCGGGATGGATAAAGCTATATTCTTTGATATAACTATCACTATCCAGCAGGAGATAGTAGCTTTGGATGAATTCCTCCAGGGTGTCCAGGTCTTCAGGGTATTCGTCTTCGGTAAAAAGGAAGGACTGCTGCCTTTCAGATTTATTAAGGGCCAAAAGCAGAGCCAGGCTGGCCAGCAGCAGCAAAATCAACAAAAAGTGGCGATGGCTCACGATTCTCCTTTGAAGAATTTGAGCAGCAATTCAGCCACATAATCAGCTCCCCGCCGGGTGAAGTGAGTATAATCTTTTCCGGCCAGAGGAGGATTTTGATTTACCAGTCCCAGCATGGAATTGTAGCCACCCATCGCCTCATAGAGATTCCAAAAAGCGCAGCCGGTTTCCTGGGCAAAGTCGCTTTGAGTCTTTACCAATATGGGGATATCGGGTGAGGTTTTGTATTTAGTGCCGTCTTTGATGCTGCGATCATGCGCACTGATGATCAAAATCGGCACCCTGGGCATGGCGGTCTGTATATGCTCTATGGTATGGGTCATGGCACGCTTATAGTTCTGATAATCAGTATTTTTGGGACTGGAGACATTTTGTCCATATTGCAAGATCACCAGATCGTAATCCAGGCGCTGTCCAAAGGCCTGTAAAACAGCTGCATAGATGCGCTGAAAATACATACCGGAATAGCCGCGAATGGGGAAGTTATCCACATAGACCCCACTGTCTTCATCAAAAGACAGGCCATAAAGATGCAGGGGATCATGTCTGGAAAAGCTAAGGCGGATGCTTTTGATGGGCTCACCGGGACTCAAATCCAGAACTTGCAGAGTGCTCCCCGCTCTGAGCTGCCGGGTGATAGCCGGTTCGGAAGCGTAGGATACTTGTACAAAAGAGCTATCTGAGGCGTGGCTGTAATATAGCTTGATACTATTAAAATACGCAGCTCCTCCGGCTATATCCACCGCTTTGTATTCCACCCAGGGGTCTTCATCCACATAGAATCTGGCAATCTTGCTAACCTTCAGCGTATCTTGGGCAATAGCCAGACTGTCCGCAAGCGAAAGGCTATCCGGACTATCTGTGTTAACTATGCTGTCCAGGCTGTCCGGGCTGCTGGGCTTTATCGGTTTCTGATCCAAATAGTAAGGGCGGGGAATGAAGGTATAGCCAGTGATGCCGAGGGATATGTCGTTTTTACCCCGGGTCATGAACGAGACTGTTTGCCAATTGCGGGAGAAATCATGGCGGATGGTCTGTCTAAACCCGGATACGATAGAGGTTATTGGCACCATGCCTACGCCCTTCCCACCATATATATCCTGCAAGGAAGACCTTAGCGGAGCGGTGATGAGGTCTCCTTCGATGATGGAATCGCTAAAATAGGCTATCCTCAGCTTCTTTGGGGATGGGCCGGAAGTCCCCTTGATGAGAGCTGTTTTACCCGTCAGCGGTTTCATCATCCCCAGCTTGTCCAAAAACGGACGCAGAGGGCTGGGGGTATCCGCTATCTTCTCTTGCAAAACAGCTGTAGTATCCTGCACTTCTGCCGAAGGCTTCAAGGCAGAAAACCAGTGCATTTTGCGTATGGTAAAGATCTCGTTATTCCATGCCGGTAAGATCCAGGCTACCACGCCGGTAAGTATAGCCGCCAAAGCGATGATCAATGCAGATTTTAGAAAATCCTTATTCATAAACGGCCAGAGGCCTCACCTTAGAGCTTAATATACTTGCTCATATTATTATTTACTATGCTTATTCAAAAGGTCTAAAGAGCCGCTTTGATACGCTTGATCAAGGAAGCGCTATCCATCTGATAAGCCTCGTAAAGCTGATCGGCAGTTCCGGAGACGGGATAAGCCTCTATCCCGATGCGGATGAGCCGTGCTTGATGTCCGCCACCTACAATAGCTTCTGCGATGCTGGATGCGAGTCCACCGTGTATGCTGTGATCCTCTATGCTGAAGATAGGCCCGCGCCGGACTGCCTCTGAGATCATATTAGCTTCAAGGGCAAGAGGACTGGACACATATACCAGCTCAAGAAAAATGCCTTCTTCACGTAGCGTATCTATAGCCTTCACAGCTCTGCCTGCAGGGGTTCCACAAACAAACACAGTTCCTTTCTCCCCGGTGCGCAGCACATCGGCCTTACCATATTCAAAGCAGTAGTCCTGATCAAAGAAGACCTCATTTTCACTATCTTTGATGATAGACAGTTTGGAGCGCCCCATAGTGACAAAGTAGTTGCCGGGTTTATCTATGAGCCAGCGGATCACGCGATCGGTCTGATTTGCATCGGCCGGGCAGATGATCCTGGTATCAAAAAGATTGCGTGCCAGGGAGATGTAATCTATACACTGATGAGTCTTGCCGTCTTCGCCCACATCTATACCCACGTGGGTAACCACGGTCTTGAGGTTGGTATGATTGATGGCGTTTAATCTTTGCATATTATAGACTTCATTTATGCCAAATACTCCAAATGCTGCCCAAAAGCATTGAATTCCTGTGGTAGAAATAGCTCCACTCATCACTGCAGTATGGTGCTCCATGATCCCGCTCTGTAAAAACCGCTCAGGGAGTTCAGCTTCGAAAGCAGCGGTTTTCACGCTTCCAGCCAGATCGCAATCCACTACCACGATGGGATTACTGCTCTCGCGATTGATCTTGCCCAAGTCCAAAATAGCATTACCCCAAGCGCTACGGCAATCGCTTTCGGAGGTATATAAGACAGGCTTTCCAGGCTTGAGATCGAATTTGGGATGAAAGTCTATATGAGCAGGCTGATTTTGGGGTTTGAATTCATCCCGCATCTTTTGATATCTGGGCAGTTCAAAATCCATACCCAGCTCTTTCAAAGCTTCCTGGCACTGCTCTATAGATAGGGTAGAGCCGTGGTATTTGGCTTTGTTTTCCATAAAGCTCACTCCCTTACCCATAGTGGTGTGAGCCAGGATCATTACGGGTTTTTCCTGAGATTTTACTTCTTCCAGAGTAGTTAAAATCTGAGAGACATCATGGCCGTTTACTTCGAAAACCTGCCAGCCGTCTGATTCCCAATTCTGACGGATGCGCTGGGGCATTACATCATGGATGGAGCCCGAAATCTGCAATTGGTTGTAATCAATTATTGCGGTGAGATTGGTTAAATGAAACTTGCTGGCAAAGCGGCGGGCTTCGGAAAGCTGGCCTTTCTGCTGTTCACCATCTCCCATCAATACATAGTTGTGGTAATCCAAGCCTCTGATTTTTGCAGAAATGGCAAAGCCTGTAGCTGCTGAAAGGCCCTGCCCCAGATTTCCACTGCTCCATTCCACTCCCGGAACCTCACGCTCCACATGCCCTTCGAAGATACTGCCGTATGTCCTGAATTGCGCAATAGCATCTTCCAAAGGGAAGTAGCCCATTATCCCCAAGCTGCTATAAATAGCGGGGGTAAGATGCCCGGCGGAAAATACCATTCGGTCTCGCTCTGCCCAAGATGGGTTTTTAGGATCATGACGCATGATATTGTATATTGATAGGATTACATCAATGCTGGACATAGATCCACCGGGGTGGCCGCTGCCAGACAAAGTAGTCATCTGCAAAATCGCCTGTCTGGCGATCTTGGCCTGCTGGGTGATTCGGGAAATCAGTTCTGTCTTTGTCACTTTATTACCTCATTTATGTTTTATATTCAATATCTTGTTATTTTACCTTTGACTAATGTCTATCATCACAATGAGACAGCCTACATATTCTACCACAGCGGTCAAGGGAAAAATGCCGGAACCAGGTTTCTTTATATGCCATAGCCCAGATGCGTCGGGTTCATAACTTCAGTATTTTACTATCTGTAGCTACCTTGATACGGATACTTGACCGATAAGATGGTCTCTATCTTTTTCTGATACCCAGATTTAAAAACCCTGGCTCCAGATTCAAGACATGCACTTGTGCTTCATCCAACAAGCTGGCTGCATATTCCGGGATACGCTTTAGCAGTACATCCGTGATATCAATATCCAGCTTATTGCCGTTTATGCTAAACTGGCGGAATTTACTTATTATCATACTCACGAATTTAATGAAAATGCCTGTCTTTCCCATCAGTTCACAATGCACGGTAGATTTCTCTTTGCTTAACTGAATTCCGACTATCCTGGCATCAACACTAAGGTTTTTGAATATAGATAAAGTAGTTTCAATATGCACTCTGAGCGTGCTATCCAGGCATTCCACTGCAACTTTCCTGAACGGCGCTGGAAGTTCCATCACCGTAAGAGCTTCACTGATCATGCCTTGTGAAATCTTTGTTTTTAGCTCCAGCTCAAAGGGATGTAAAATAAGCGATGCAATATTCATGGATATCCTTTCCTAAAATATGTTCGAATCAATCTGAATTTAAACGTCAGTATTGATAGATTTTATGAACTTATGTCTTTTAGACTTCATCACCTTTTTCGTCTTCTTCTTCTTCGTCGTCTTCTTCTTCTTCATAGTCCAAGTCTCCGAAATCAAAATCAAGTTCGGCATTGAGCATTTCTTCAAACTTCTCTTTGAAAAGATTCGTGATCATGTCATATTCATCCTCGTCCTCGATAATGCTGAGTTCCAGGAATTCATCCGCTTCTACAAACCGGAGCACATCATATTCCATGGAATCTTCTTCGGAAAGAGCGATATAGTTATTGTCATCGTGACTCAAAATGTCAAGCACGATAAAGTCCTTTTCACTACCATCTTCCATCTCAAGAGTAATGACTCTGCTGAGGTCTTCGCCGTTTTCTTCAATGTCTTTTTCGTCTGAATTAGGTGTATCTTTTTTCTCTACCATGATAATCTCCCTTATGTTTTCTCCACTATTTAAAATGCTCAGAATATGGCAAGCTAAAAATGCATGAAAGTGGGGAAGGAGCTGTCGATCTATTATGTCCGAACTATATTCTCCCTCCTTTGATAACGTGGATATGTCATGTATATAGCAGGTGAAAAAGCTGCCATTTCCACTTTATTTTCAGCAGGACTAATGCAGGAAGATTACAGCAAAAACAAGGGAAGGAAGCACAGAAGAGATCATGGAGATCATGCTCTGAAAGAATAGTGGAATCCTCTGAAATTCAGTTTTCACTTGACAGGAATTCACCAGCCTAAGAATGAATATTGAAGTACTTTTAATTAGGATTATTATGCGTCATTTTTCAGAGATACAGGCTTTATTGAAGCAAGAAGTCGTTCCAGCACTTGGGTGCACGGAGCCGGCTTCTGTTGCTTTGGCCACAGCTTACGCTGCCAGCATACTGCCTGGGCAGATCACCAGTATTCAGGTGAATGTGAGCCCCTCTATATACAAAAACGGTATGGGAGTGGGCATTCCGAATACCGGATTCATCGGCTTGGAAATTGCTGCAGCCTTGGGGGCTGTGTGCGCAAATCCACATAAGGAGCTGGAAGTTCTCGAAGACTTTAGCCCAGAGCAATTAGAGGCTGGCAAGATATTGGCAGCAGGTCTTGAGCTCGGAGTAAATCCGGGTGACGATAAGATTTACGTTGAGGCTATTTTATCAGATGGGAAGCATAGAGCTCGTGCAGTAATCCGCTGGCGCCATTCATGGTTATACCGTCTGGAACTGGATGACGATGTATTGAAAAACCAAATCATCGGCGAAGGATCTGCCCCCAAACTCATCTCAGCCTCAAAGTATCGCCTTCAGGATTATTATGACTTTTGCACTCAGGTGGATTATGACTCCTTAAAGCAAATTGATCTCGGGGGATATTTGAACCGCAAGATAGCGGATTTTGGCCTTAGTGATAAAATGGGTATGTCTGTGGGTAAGATGATAATGCAGCAGATTCATGAGGGACTTTTGGGTGATGATATCCACCATCTGGCTATGGCCTTCACAGCAGCTGCTACAGACGCCCGCATGAGCGGGTGCAATCTACCGGTGATGTCTAATACAGGTAGTGGAAATCAGGGACTTTGCATTACTCTGCCCATCATCGCAGCGGCGGAAAAGCTGAGCAGCAGCCCGGAGCAATTGCAGCGCGCTTTAGCCTTTGGGCATCTGGTGAATGTGCATATCAAGGATAAGATCGGCCTGCTATCCAGTTTGTGCGGCTGTATCTCGGCCTCTGCCGGAGCTGCATCTGGCATAGTTTTGCTCCTGGGGGGAGACTACATTAAGACAGAGTATGCTATCAAAAATATGATCGGCAATACTGCCGGCATGATCTGCGACGGTGCCAAGGGAGGCTGTTCCCTTAAAGTCGCCACAAATACCTCCGCAGCAGTTCAAGCTGCTCTCCTGGCAAACATGGGCTCCTGTGTATCTTCGCAGGACGGCATTATCACAGATGATATAGATGAGACCATCCAAAATCTGGCTGTTTTTATCAAAAACGGTTTGCAAAATGCGGATAAAACCATACTCAATATAATGATGAATAAAAATAATAACAATAAAGAGGCAAATCATGTCTAATCATTTTCAAGTGAAGCTGGATGCTGCACTTCCGCCTGACCCTGTTTTTGAGCCGGGTATTCGCAGAGCTCCAGATCGCGGATTGAACCTAAGCAAGTCAGAAATCAAGCAAGCTTTGAAGAATGCACTACGTTATATTCCCAGTGAATTGCACCAAGAAGTAGCAGGGGAATTTTTACAGGAACTAAAGACCAGGGGGCGCATCTACGGCTATCGCTGGCGTCCTGAAGGCAAAATATCTGGCAAAGCCCTTGACGAATACAAAGGCATCACCGCAGCCAGAGCTATGCAGGTGATGATAGATAACAATCTGGATTTTGAGATTGCGCTGTATCCCTACGAGCTGGTAACCTACGGTGAAACTGGGCAGGTCTGCCAAAACTGGATGCAATACAGATTGATCAAGAAATATCTGGAAGTAATGACAGAAAATCAAACCCTTGTAGTGGCCAGCGGACATCCCGTGGGGCTTTTCCCCTCAGGACCTCAGGCACCGAGAGTGATCTCTACCAATGGCCTGGTAATCGGGAAATGGGACAATCCTGAAGATTTTCAGCGTCTCACCGCTTTGGGTGTGGCAAATTATGGACAGATGACTGCCGGAGGCTGGATGTACATCGGGCCGCAGGGTATAGTGCATGGCACCTATATTACTCTGTTAAACGCCGGCCGCAAATATCTTGGCATTCCTGTGGATAAGGATTTATCCGGAGTGCTCTTTGTTTCTTCGGGTCTGGGAGGCATGAGCGGTGCGCAGGCCAAGGCTGTGGAAATAGCCGGAGGTATCGGCATCATCGCAGAAGTGGATGATTCGCGCATCAAGACCAGGCATTCACAGGGTTGGGTCTCCCGGGTCTCTGATGATCTGCCTGAAATCTTCAGATGGGTGGATGAAGCACGCATTTCAGGGAAAACTCTTTCCATTGCCTATCATGGCAATATAGTAGATTTACTGGAGTATATCGACGAGAATGATATCAAAGCGGAGCTGATAAGCGATCAAACTTCATGTCATGCTGTATATGATGGCGGCTATACTCCTGCGAGAGTAAGCTATGAAGAAGGCCGCAGTATTCTGGCAGAGGATCGGACTAAGTTCAGTCAATTGGTAGATCTCTCACTGAGACGGCATTTTAATGTCCTGAAATCGCTGACGGATAAAGGCAGCTATTTCTGGGATTATGGAAATAGCTTCATGGCCTCTGTATATGACGCAGGCGTAACAGCTATCGCCAAAGACGAAACCAGCACAAACAGCGGCTTTATCTGGCCTTCTTATGTGGAAGACATCATGGGGCCAATGTGCTTTGATTTTGGTTATGGACCTTTTAGGTGGGTATGCCTTTCCCGCAAGGACAGTGATCTCAGAGCCACAGACCAGGCAGCCTGCGCTCTGATAGACCCAAATCGTAACTCCATGGACCGGGACAATCATCACTGGATCAGCACCGCAGAAGATAATGCCCTTGTAGTGGGTACCAAAGCCCGGATACTTTATGCCGATGAAGAAGGACGGGTGCGCCTTGCCCTGAGGTTTAACGAAATGATCCGTAAGAAGGAGATAGGCCCCGTGATGCTGGGACGTGACCATCACGATACTTCCGGAACCGATTCACCCTTCCGCGAAACGGCCAATATCTACGATGGCAGCAATGTAATGGCAGATATGGCCACACACTGTTTTGCTGGAAACATCGCCCGGGGAATGAGCCTGGTGGTGCTTTCCAATGGCGGAGGAGTGGGCATAGGCCGCAGTGTAAATGGCGGCAATGGCATAGTACTCGATGGCAGCAAACGCATGGATGAAGTAATCAAAAATGCTCTGTCCTGGGATGTGATGGGTGGAGTAGCCAGACGTGCCTGGGCTCGCAACGACGGAGCTATCAACACGTCTGCACAGTGGAATCAAAAGCATAAGGAAGAAGGAGCTATTACCATTCCGGAACCTGCTGATGATAAATATTTAGAAAGCTTGATATAAAGGAAGAGATAATGCTAAATCAGTTTGTTCGCGCGATGAAGGCAGAGGGATTGTCAGATATGGTGATACGCACGTTTTCTGCGTATTATGAAGCTTTACAAAAAGGAAGCAGCGGTCAGATACCGGAAGGCAGTATCAGCCCACCCAGCTCTGAAGCGGTGATCCCTTTTGAGGAACTCGAAGATAAGAGCAGCGCAGGACTTCTGCGGAATATCGCTGTGATCAAACTCAATGGCGGCCTGGGAACCAGCATGGGGCTTTCCAAAGCAAAATCCCTGTTACCAGTCAAAGGAAACATGAATTTCCTGGATATCATCACGCGCCACATTCTGGCTCTGAGAGCAGAAAGTGGCTATGATATCCAACTGATATTTATGAATAGCTTTGCCACTCAAAAAGATACTCTGGATTATCTGAATAAATATCCTGATCTGGCCAGACAGGATTTGCCGGTGAGCTTTATGCAAAACAAATTTCCCCGCATCACTCGGGAAGACCTGTCCCTATTTGTACACAAAGACAAGGATATGCGCTGGAATCCTCCGGGACATGGAGATATCTATACCGCTATCTCTACCAGTGGAATCCTGGAAAAGCTAATCGCCAAAGGCTATCGCTATGCCTTTGTCTCAAATTCTGATAACCTCGGAGCCACGGTGGACGCCTCCATTGCAGCCTATATGCAAAAGCATGACGTTCCCTTCCTGATGGAAGTGTGTGAGCGCAGTGAAATGGACAAAAAAGGCGGACACTTAGCCCAGGATGAATCCGGGCAATTGCTCCTGCGTGAGATCGCCCAATGTCCTGCCGAAGACCTTGAAGAATTTCAAAACATCGACAAATACAGGTATTTCAATACCAATAACCTCTGGATAGACCTCAAAGCTCTGGAATGGCACATGATCACCAATGAAGGTCTGATGCTTTTGCCTTTGATCGTGAATCCCAAAAAGGTGGATGGAACTGAGGTTTATCAATTGGAAACCGCCATGGGAGCCGCAATCAGCTCTTTTGCCGGAGCTCGGGCTGTGATAGTACCCAGACAAAGATTTGCACCGGTGAAGAAAACCGATGACCTGCTCAGCATTTGGTCTGATGCTTATGAGCTCAACGATCAATATCAGATCAGACTAAAGCAGTCAATGCCGAAGCCGCCTTATATCGAGCTGGACCCAAGATATTATGGCAATATCGAGCAAATGCAAAAACGTTTTGAGTCTCCACCTTCACTTTCAGGGTGCAAGGAGCTTAAGATCGAAGGAGATGTCAGCTTTGGTGCAGATGTGATCTGTGATGGCCGGGTAAATATCAAAGCTGTAAGTCCGGTCAAAATCAGCAATCGCCTGATCACGGGTGATTTATACTATGAATAAAGGAGGCAAAGATGGTATCAAAAGCTACTAAAATTCGCCTGGGAGTATTTTTAGTGGTAGGAGCCGTGCTAATCCTCGTCTTTGCTGCCGCTGTGGCTGGAAATCAGCTTACCCAAAAGTGGGACACCTATTATATTGTATTTGACGACTACCCGGTGAGCGGATTACAGGTAGGCGGTACTGTAAATTATCAAGGCATCAAAGTAGGCCGTGTGGAAAATGTGAGAATCGATCCGAATGATGTGAATAAAGTGATAATCACCATAAATATTGAGCCCGGAACTCCTATAAAGGAAGACACAGAAGCCGTGCTCAGCATGGTCGGCATCACCGGCATGAAAGCTGTGGAGATCAAGGGCGGAACCAATGAAGCCAGAAACATGTCTCCTGGCAGTTATATCAAAGCGGGCTCCACCCTGATAGACGATATTTCCGAGCGCGCTATCTCCATTGTGGATAAGATAGACCAGATCGCTGTCAATATCGGCAATCTTACCAACCAAGAAAATCAGGACAACATCGCCAAGATTCTGGAGCAAACCGGTCTTATCCTGGAAGAAACCAGATCGAATCTGGCCGGAACCCTGGATGCCGTAAGCAGAATCTCACATAATATCGCTGATATGACAGATGGCCTCAGTAAAAACATAGATGCAATCAGTACAGCCGCAGTGAATACGATCGATTCTCTGAATGTCGCTACGGTGGCTTCTATGGAGCAGCTTACTCTTACCTTAAATGAAGAGCTGGTGCAAATTACCCAAAACCTCAACGATAATATCGATCAGATTTCCGAGCAAACCACTTACCTGGTTCAGGATACCAGATTTCATGTCAACACCATTGGTGAAAACACCAATACCCTGATCCTGGATACCACAAAAGAAATTGCGTACATCAGTGAGACTGTCAACAGCTCCCTGGATGCGATCAATGATATTTTAGGCTCAGACGAATTCGGCTCTATGATGTCAAATCTCGACGTCCTGGCCGGGCAATTGGCAGATGCCAACTTAAAAGACATGGTGAATAATCTGGGAGTGACCGTTCAGCGCACCGGCGTGCTGGTAAATACTTTAAATAGAGCTGTATTGCGCTCGCAGGACGATCTTGCCGAGACCATGGAAAACCTGCGTGATGCTACTTCAAATCTCAATGACTTTTCCCGCCAAATTTTGGATAACCCCACTATTTTGCTAAGGGGAAATTGATTAGGAGGATATGATTATGAAACAATTTTACCTTATCTGTCTGGCAATTATCACCCTGGCACTCAGCGGGTGTTTCGGTAGAGTGGAACGCCAAACCAACTACTATGTGCTCGATTATCAAAAAGCTACAGAAAAGCCTGAATTGGTGATGGAAATCTCAAATCAGAAAAGCCTATATGTGATGAACAGCCGCATCAATCGTATCTACAACCGCAATCAGATCGTAGCCAAAGAGAGCTTCTCTCAGGTGCGTTTTATGTACGACGATCTTTGGGCAAACCGCCTCTCAGACGCTGTTCCCAATATCATTTCCGACCGCTTGAAAGCTTACAATATCTTCGATAACGTTTACCGTAATGCCTTGGAGACTGACCCGGATTACTATCTGGAAACCTCGGTTTTGAACATCGAGAAGATAGAAGGAGCCAATCCCCGAGCTTATCTGCGCATGGAGTTTGTTTTGCGGGACAGCACCAGTGAAAGAACTGTACTGTCTTATCGCAATGATCACTATCGGAAACTCAGCGACGATTCCATAGTCTATCTGGTGCAAGTATTCAACGAGATGATCATGAATGAAACCAATGCTTTCGCTTCCTTGTGTATCATGCATTTTGCCGGCAAACCGATCGATCGCAGTAAAAGGGATTTTACCAATATGATGAGCGCACCGACAAAGTATTTTTTCCAGCATCTGGAAGACCAGGAAGCACATAAACTCTTCGGGGAATTGCTGCTTAATACCAAAGCACCCGTATCCAGTGAATTGCAGTATAAGGTAGAAGGTGTGGATAGTCTGAATACCAAAATTAGCGAGGCTGTGGGCGAATACAACGTCCCGCTGCTTTTAGAACCAGGAAACTACAGGGTTATCACCGGCTATAATGAAGACATCAAAGCAAACACGGTGGTATTTCCCAGACTGCGAACTGTCCATGATAGAATCTGGAGTGAGCTGCGGGTACGCATCCTGGATGATTCCCAGACCAGGGTGCGCATGATCTATGATTTGTGGGTACAAAATGAAGATGATTACGGATATACGAAAGTAGGCTCTGATATCAGCCGGGGCGAAGATGAACATGGCATCGAAGAAAGTCTGTGGATATTGCCCCCGGGGAACTATATGATTACCCTGGGCGGAAATTCCTGGAGCACTCTCAGAGATTTTGCCACTGTGTATCTGCAAGAGGGAGATAGCCCTGTCATGACCGTAATAGTGGATACTTCTCCTGGCGCGAGTAATCTCTTGATAGGTGCCGGAGTCCTGGCAGATGAACTGGGCGTGGGGCAGGTGAAATTTCACAAAGGTGCTATCCATGCTAATCTGAATATATCTTCAAACAACGAAGTGGATGAAAAGGACCCCAGCTTTACTTTGAATCTGGCAGGGCAATTTGACAATACCATCGATCATGAATTTCGCCCCTTCCATTACAACATGCGCAGTATCTATGATATAGGGGCAAACTTCAACAAGGACAGTGACGCCAGAATAAATAAGGATAATTACTCCCTGAAGAATACTCTGCTGCTGTATCCCTGGAAAAAAGAAAAGAAGTTTTTCAACAACCTCGCTTTTTATGGCAGAGCTGATCTGAACACTCATTTCTGGGATGAATATACCCATTTTTCAGACCCTAAAAACTATATAGTAATAGACTACGAAGGCAGTGAGATTGAGCGTGCATTGAACCAGGATAAGATCCGCACAAAGATTGCACTGTATCCCCTGCGCCTCAAAGAAGGAACCGGGCTTACATACCGCATCGCCTTCAGCCCAAGCACCTGGGTGAGCATGCGTAGTGGCTACGGCTGGGTGCAAGATATCAATCGCAGATCATTGAGCTCAGCAAGCTCTGTAACTATCGACGGAATCAACTATGATGTGTTTACCGAAGCCGAAAACCGTTATGATAGGGGTATAGAAACCACCTTGATCTTTTCTTCGGTGAATATCTTGAGATTCCTTTCGATCAATTCTACCTTTGATGCTCTCTTTCCCTTTGAGGATAGCGGCATTATGCCCAGCATAGAAAACGAAAACAGGATTAATTTCCGCATATACCGCAATATATCACTGGACGTAAGCGTGAATCTCAAGTATGACAAGGCAATCAAAGACTGGTTGGTTTACGACTATACTAGCTATCTAAGAATGAGCCTCTTCTACTAATGGAACTGAAATTAAGCAATGATGTCCTGACTTTTACAGGTGAGCTAAACAACCTTACCGTACCTGTCGCTTCCAAAGAGCTCAGTAGATTACTAAAGCATGATAGCTTCAGCACTATAGACCTGGCAGAACTCACCATGATCGATAGCGCTGGTGTAGCATTTTTGGATGAAGTACATCATAAGCTGGCACAAGACCCGAAAAAGTATCTTTTCGATAGAGTGCCGCCTAAGATCCAAGCCGTCATAGACACCTACAGTACCCTGAATCTGCCCAAAGCGGATAAGGCCCCCATTATCGGCATTTTTGAGCAGGTGGGTGATAGCGTCATAAACTTTGTTACAGAGCTTATAGCTGCGCTCACCCTGGCCTCTGAGATCCTTTATTATAGCATAGTAAGCATATTCAGCCACAAAGAGCAACGCCGGGGATCGCTGGTTCAACAGGCGGCTCAGCTTGGCTCCCAAGCCCTGCCCATCGTGGCCTTGCTTTCTTTAATCATTGGCTTCATCCTGGCTCTCCAATCCGGAGTCCAGCTAAAGAATTTTGGTGCAAGTATCTTTATAGCAGACCTTCTGGCCATTACCATGGTGCGCGAAATGGGGCCACTGATTACAGCAATCATAGTAGCCGGTCGCAGCGGAAGTGCTATTGCCTCTGAGATCGCTACCATGAAGGTTACAGAAGAGATCGACGCTTTGAAGATGATGGCTCTCAATCCCATATCTTATGTAGTGGTACCGAAGTTCCATGCCATCACGATAGTAATGCCGATTCTGGTGATGGCCAGCATCCTGGTTAGCGAGATAGGTGGCGGTATTATCGCCATTGGTCTGCTTGATCTGGCCCCTCAGACCTTTATCAGCCGTTCTATCGATATTATCTCCATCAAAGACATCATAATATCTTTTGGCAAGAGTATCTGGTTCGCCTGGGTGATAGTGATCATCGGTTCTTACTACGGTTTTCGGGTGCAAGGGGGAGCCGAAGGAGTAGGTAAAGCTACTACTTCTGCTGTGGTTACCTCCATCTTTGCGGTTATCCTTTTTGACGCTGTATTTAGTTTGTTATACTTATGAAAAAGCAAGAACCTGTCATCGAAATCCGCAATATGGTAGCCAAATACGGCGAAAAGACTATATTGGAAGACATCAACGTGGATATCCTCCCAGGGGAAATCACGGTTATCCTGGGCGGTAGCGGCTGTGGAAAGACCACTTTGCTCAAGAATATGCTGCGGCTCTATGAACCCGCCTCCGGCAGCGTGAAATTTTGGGGTGAGGAGATTTTGCAGATGGATGAACACGCTTTCCACGAGGTGCTGAAGAAAACCGGCATGCTCTTTCAAAATGGAGCTTTGCTGAATTCCATCTCAGTCTATGAGAATATATCCATTCCCCTGGAAATGCATACCAAGCTTTCCTCCACAATTATAGACAGGATGATCCGTATAAAACTCTCTTTAGTGGGATTGGCAGATGCTATTCACATGCTCCCTTCCGAACTCTCCGGAGGCATGAAGAAACGTGCCGGTCTGGCCCGGGCACTGGCGATGGACCCCTACATCCTATTTTGTGATGAACCTTCTGCCGGCCTGGACCCCGTTACCTCTGCCGCCCTGGATGAGCTCATCCTCAGCCTCAAAGAGCAGCTCAAGATGACCATTGTGATCGTGACTCATGAGCTGGCCTCCATCCACCGCATTGCGGATAAGATCATTTTTTTGGATGAAGGTACAATGCTCTTTTATGGCAGCCTCGCTGAGGCCAAGTCGGCAGGTATCCCCAAAATCGATAATTTCTTTGAAGTGGGGAAGTTTTGAGCCTGAAGATCATCGTAGCCATGGCCCAAAACCGGGTGATCGGCAAGGACAATAAGATGCCCTGGCACATCCCTGAAGATTTAGCACATTTCAAGAGGATCACTACCGGACACACCGTCATCATGGGCCGCAAGACCTATCTCTCCATAGGCAAGGCTTTGCCAAAGCGAAAGAACATCGTGCTGAGCAGGGATGCTTCTTTTCAAGTGAAAGATGCCACGGTTTATCATAGCCTTGCTGAAGCGATAGCAGACGAACCGGATGCCTTCATCATCGGAGGAGCAGCTATCTATGAGCAGGCCTTACCCCTGGCAAACGAGCTCTATATCACTCACATTGAGGCAGAGATTGATGGGGACAGCAGATTTCCACAGATAGATTGGCGGCAGTGGCAAGAGGAAGACTGTAATAAGGCTGATACTAAAAGCGGATATAAGCTCAGGTTTTGCAAGTATCAAAGAAAGAAAGCGACATAGAGATTCCATTAGAGTATAAGCCAGCCAATTTTATACGCATCGAAATAGCAAGATTAAATATGGAGATGTAGTATGAGCGACCCTGAGAACATTTTGCTTACTGGAATTCCTCCCAGCGTACATATATCCGATATTCGCTTTTAGACATGCACCTGGGATGGCTCAAAAGTGTATTTCTATATAGTTACACGGATAGTTACACGGATTGGCCGGATTGAACGGATCAACACGGATAATAAAGAATTAGTGCCTGTTTTTTTATCTGTTTTTTTACCCTCTTCCTTTCGTGAATCAAGAAAAGCTAAATTATACTCCTCAATTTCGCAAATAAAGTTCTAATAAAACCATATAATCCGCGTTGATCCGCTGAATCCATGTGCCTATTAGCTTAGCCCAGCGGTAAAGCCAGCCGAAAGACAGCCGAAAGACCATAAGTATCCCATGAATTTTGAACTGTTCTCCCTCACTTGAGAGCATCGATCACTTCTTCATCCACCCTTAATCAAGCCTTAATAGTTAACGCTTGATTAAGAGTAGTTCAATGTATAATCAACTGTCCGGAATGAGGGAGAATTGGACTGCCAAACTTTGAAGAAAACCGGGCTAACCGTATAAAAATGTGCTTGACATTTTTCATTAGTTATTTTCTTATGTGTTATTGATCAGTCCTGTCTCAATCAGATTTAAATAGTGAGGATAAAGTAATTATGAAGATTCTTTGCTCAGTCTTGATGCTTATAGTAGCATGTACCTGTTTGTCGGTAGTAATTCCTCTGACGCGGGGTGTTTATTCTATTGCCATCGGTGATATAGACCAAAATGGATTTAAGGATATTGTGGTGGGGCATGTATTCTATGATACTTCATCTGCGCCATCTTTCACTGTCCTCTACAATTATTCGAACGGTGCCTTTACCTATGCTGATTCATCATTTGTGTTTGGAGAAGTACAAAATTGTATTCAACTCGAAAATATGAATGATGATGAGTACCCGGATATTGTCTGCAATCATTCAGTAAGTAGAGAAGAAAATCAGTTTGCAAGAGTTTATTATAATCAGAATGGTTCCTTTGCCTCCCACATTGATTTTCCATTTTTAGGTGATGGTCACTATAATGAAATCAGGACAGGCGATGTAAATGGGGATGGGTATGGTGATATTATCTTCTATTCTTGGGCATCGTATTATGTATGGGCTTTAGTTAGTAATGGACCTGATCAGTTCCTGCCCTTATATCAATGCCCCCTTGATTTTGCTCCCCAGGATATTTGCATAGGAGATGTGGATAATGACGGTGATGATGAAGTTGTTTTTGCCGGTCAGCCACTGACAATATTTGATTATACTGATGCTGGATGGCAGCAGATTGCGCTAAACAATATGACCTTTCATAGTTATGTAAAGCTTGGAGATGCCGATAATGACGGAGTAAATGAGATATTTACATTGGAGATACCCCCTGGTGGTTATGTCTTTCCAGTTAGGATCTACAAATTGGTCAACGGTCAGATAGAACAGGTGTATCAGTATCTGAATGAGTTTTTAGGTGGAATCCAGGTTATGGATTATAACAATGACAATATGGCTGACTTTAAGATTGCCAGGCACCTCTTTACGAATCTTGGGAACTATACTTACAGCGAATCTATGCTTGTATTCCCTGAAATTGGTCAGTCCTCAGGGGCTCAAATAGCTGATATTAACAACGATGGATATCAAGATATCATCATTATGTGCGGAGAAAACGGATACGGATACTTAACAATCCTTTTCGGAGACGGCCAAGGCCATTTCAGGGAAGATCCAGTTTCTATCACAGATGAACATCTACCTCCTCCTGATGTTTCTATCCTAACAAATCATCCTAATCCTTTCCTCACTTCAACTTATTTTACTCTGTCTCCCAAATCGAAACATAATTCAGAGAAACTGTCTATTTATAATATCAAAGGACAGTTGATTCGTAATCTATCCGGACTTAACGGAAAAGATGAGGTCATCTGGGATGGATTAACCAATGATGAGAAATTTGCTGCCCCAGGGATTTATATTTGTAGATATGTTAATCACTCTGGGTTAGTATCTTCAACAAAAATTCTTAAAACCAAGTAAAAAGGAGTATTCAATGAACAAGAAAATAACGTTATTTTTCGCGCTTCTATTGATCAGCACGACTCTGTGTTTTGCTGATCTAAGCAGAAATGATGCGGAAAACCTACTGCTCACAAACATTGTTTCCGATCGGATTGGACAAGTAGATGTCTATTTTTTTAATGAGTTGTTACCATACAATGAAAATGTTGCATGTACAGGATACTCTGTTATGACACCATATGATAGCAACTGGGTTGCCTTTATTGACGAGGCACCTGCTTTCGGGTGGGCACATCCTTGTTCTTATGTGTTTATTGATAGCGAGACGGGGCAGTATCAATTGCATCAAGATCAACGTCCAGTTAGAAATCTTAGTGATTTTGAAAAAATATCATCGCTATATTATGTTGCAAACACAGATATAATTGTTCCTCCTGGAGAACAAACTACAAATAGACCAATTAATCAGCATATTTGAAGTGGATCACTTCGTTAGGACAAAATCCCGGTATCTTTAAGGTGTAGTTTTTCATATTTCTTGAAAGAAGAAAGGGCAAAGACTGCACCTTCCTTCCCTCAAGTTTTTCTTCCAGAAGCATTGGATTCCAAATCCCAAATTCCGTCAAGCAATGATTTTATGGTGGACTTCAGAAGGAGATCTATAACCCAATGATTGATGCAATCTTTCATCATTGTAGAACTTGATGAATCCTTTCAATCCTGAATAGGCATCGACAACTGCTTGATATTCTTTGATATAAACCTCCTCATACTTTACCGTTCTCCAGAACCGTTCAATGAAAATGTTGTCAAAGGCCCTTCCTCGGCCATCCATGTTTACCCGAATATCACGGTTCAATAGTTCCGCTGTAAACAGGTTGCTGGTGAATTGGGAACCTTGGTCTGTATTGAATATCTCAGGCTTTCCCATATCAAGGGCAGCTTGCAGTGCGCTTACACAAAATGCGGTATCCAAGGTATTTGACAGCTCCCAGGAAAGAATGTATCTGCTGAACCAATCCATGACCGCCACCAGATAGAGCCAACCATTTGTCATCCTGATGTAGGTTATGTCCGAACACCAGACCTGATTAGGTCGCTCTATCTTCAGGTTTTTGATCAAATAGGGATATACTCTATGCTCAAAATTGGGCTTGCTGAGATTAGGCTTGGGATAAATGGCTTCAATGCCCATTTTGTCCATCAGAGTTTGCACTTTCCTTCTACCAACTGACAAATCTGACTGCTTCAGTTCCATCATTATTCGACGGGAGCCGAAAAAAGGCCTTCGTGTGTATATCTCATCAATCTTAGCCATTAGCTTTAAATCAAGCTCATTTATGCGCGGCTTGTAATAGTAGGGGTTGTGTCTCAAAGGTTGGTGTAAATTGAGGTAGTGCAATTGAGCAAACTGAAGAAAAAGGTTGAGCCCAATCAAACTCACTGTTTTGATGGTTAAACTAAAAAACAAGGAGAAGATCATGACTCAACCAAAGAGAAAGAAAAATGAAGGTGAAGAATTCGTCAAGTTATTT